>JAGAIK010000511.1 GCA_017626625.1 Roseburia sp. | reverse complement strand
GGCTCGTCTGCAATCAAAAGCTTCGGCTGGCAGGCAAGTGCCATGGCAATCATGACACGTTGGCGCATACCGCCGGATAACTGGTGCGGATACTGCTTGGCAACCGCCTCCGGATTGGGAATACGCACATCCTTTAACATATCAATACATTTCTCCGCCGCCTGTTTTTTATTCATTCCCTGATGAATGATAAAAGGCTCGGAAAGCTGACGTTCAATGGTGAAAATAGGATTTAAGCTGGTCATGGGCTCCTGGAAAATAACAGAAATTTCATTTCCACGAATGTGGCACATGTCCTTTACGGAAACATCTGCCAGATTTTTCCCGTCAAAAATAATCTCCCCGCTGTCAATATAGCCGTTGCCGTCTAACAATTTCAGAATACTCATGGCAGACACGCTCTTACCGCTGCCGCTTTCTCCAACAATACCAAGTGTTTTACCCGGTTCTACAGAATAGGAAACACCGTTTACAGCCTTTACAATTCCTTTTTTCGTTTTGAAAAAAGTATGCAGGTCATTAATCTCTAATAAAGCCACTTTTGTTTCCTCCTTCTAACGTTCATTTGATTTCGGGTCAATCGCATCACGGAGACCGTCACCAATCATATTGATACAAATTACACAAATTGCCAGAGCAATCGCCGGGAATACCCATCTCCACCAGTAGTTCTGGATGACAATGGAGCTTACACAGCCGTTTAACATATTACCCCAGGTAGGACGCGGCAGTTTTACACCAAATCCCAAGAAAGATAAGGTGGACTCTGTCAACATACAGTAAGCAAAATCCAGGGTCGCAGATACAATGATAACAGAAATTACGTTTGGTATAATATGCTTAAATACGATAGAACTTTTCTTTACACCCATGGCATTTGCAGCGGTGACAAACTCTTTCTCACGCTCTGCAAGCACCTGCGCACGCACCAGTCTTGCCAGGTTCGGCCAGCTTAAGACACCGAGAATTACCATAATCAGGGCAATTCTTGCGGTTTCTGACAGACTGTTACCGATAATCGCCGTCAAAATCATCGCCATCGGCAGGAACGGCAGGGAAGAAACGATTTCCGTCAAACGCTGTAATATGATATCCACCCAGCCGCCGAAGAAACCGGAAATACCGCCGATAATAATACCGATAATCGTAGAAATAATAACGGAAATCGCACCGATGGTCATGGTCATACGTCCGCCGTTTAACAGACGGGTAAATACATCACGCCCTAACTCGTCGCTTCCCAGCAGATAACCCTTCAATCCCCAGGTTACAATCTTTCCGGATTCTGTCACTGCATAATTCTGATAAGTTCCGCCGTAAATTGCAGTCACATTTACCGCCTGCTTCGGGACGTCTGTCTGTTTTTTCGCATTGCTGCCCCAGGAATAAACCGTTCCCTTATCTGTCAGTACCGTCAGATGATATCTTCCGCCGAACATGGAAACAATATTGCCGTCAAATTCAGGAATTTCTTTCTCACTCTTGTTGGCTTTTCCCCAAATTCGAAGGGAACCGTCCTCAAGCAGCGCCACGCAGGCATCTGCGGTGGTTGTGATATCCACTACCTTGCCAAGGTCCTCCGGCACATTGGAAATATCGGATTTCTGGCTTCCCAAATGTCTGACTTCGCCGTTCTCGGTCAGCGCCATCAATGTGGTGTTGGCAACGGAAATCTTTGCGATATTGCTGTTTCCGTTTCTTCTTGTAAGGCGGATATCATTCAGGTTCTCATTTCCCCAGCAGATAACCTCTCCGCCCTCCGTCAGGATATAGGAAATCTGGTAGCCTGCGGCAATCTGTTTGATTTTTTCATGTTTTACTTCCATGGGAAGCTTACACTGTCCCATACGGTCGCTGCCCCAGGTAAAAAGCTCACCGTCTTCGTTTAAAGCCATTACATGGTCATAGCCTGCGGACACGGATACAATTTTTCCCATTTCCTCCTGGGAAGGCATATCCTTTGCAACATCAATTTTATTGCTGATTTTGGTATAGCCCCATACATAGACCTTACCGTCATTGTCAACGCCTACGCTGAAGGTGGAGCCTGTGGAAATCTCTTTTACATTTCCCTCTAAGGCATCCGGCACGTCTAACATCTTAAGCCCCGGCGCCACGTTAATCTGCGTCTCTTCCTGTTCGCTCAAATCAATGGGATTGAAAATCGGTCCTATCAGTACAATCAAAAAGATAATCAGGAATACAATCAGACCCCCAAGTGATAATTTATTGGAAGTAAAGTTCTTCACCACCGTACGGAACGGGCTTTGAAGCGCTTCTTCCTGCATGATATCTATTTCTTCATCCCTTTTTCCAAAAAGGTGTTTCAGCATCTTCATGTTTCTCGTTCCTCCTACTTATTGATACGGACTCTCGGGTCAACAATACCATAGCTTAAATCTGTAATCAGGTTGCTTACCAGTGTAATCACACAGTAAAGCATATTAACTGCCAGTGCAATATCATAATCCTGATTTAACAGACCCACATAATACATCTTACCGATACCGTTTAACTGGAAAATCTGCTCAATAACGATGGAACCCATAAAAATACTCATAAACCAACTGATAATCAGGGTCACTACCGGAAGAAGAGCATTTCTCCATGCGTGGGAATAAATCACAACCTTTTCCTTCAGACCTTTCGCTCTCGCCGTGCGGATATAGTCCATACGCAGTGCGTCAATCATGGCTGCACGGACATAACGGGTCATGCTTCCCAGAGCACCCACCGTCATAACAATCACCGGAAGCGCCAGATAGTAAAGGCGGTCCGCCACAAATGCCAGCCCTGTTCCCTGGAAATTAGGAGAGTTCATACCGCTGATGGGGAACCATCCCAGCTTCACGGCAAAAAGGAATATAAATACCAGTGCAATGATATACTGCGGAAGGCTGTAACCCACAATTGTGAGCACCTGCACCGCATTATCCAGTTTTGAAAATTTCTTCACGGCACAGTGAATACCCAACGGAATCGTAATCGCCAATGCCAGAATCGTGGAGACAATATTTATCTGTATCGTATTCAGAAGCGGTCCTGCAAGACATTCAGAGACATCCTTTTTATAGTAAGAAGAATATCCCAAATCGCCGCTCAGCAAATTTCCCATCCATTTTACATAGCGGACCGGAATCGGATCGTCTAATCCCAGCTTGTCCCTCGCTTCCTGATAGCGCTGCTGAAACACTTCATCCGAAACCTTACCTCTTAAGTTCTGCACCTGGTTCAACGCACGGTCGCCTGGCACATTGTTAAACAATACAAACAATATAATGGATACTACAAAAAATACCCCAACCATGTATACAAGCCTTTTTGCAATGTATTTTAACATAATTCAACCAACCTTCACTTGATTTTTCTTCTTCGTTTCCTTAGGAACAAAATCCTGACATGCCCCTTTGATCCCATTCCAAAAGAAACGATCAAAGAATTTTCAGGAAAAAGGTGCAAGCGGGTCTGCAAAGCAGACCCATTCACACCGAAGAACACAAAAGCAGCGTTCTTCTTTTTCTAAAAAGCCTCCCGCAAAAATGACAGTTTCATTACTCCATATTTGCGTACAGGATAGCCTGTGTTACGTCCCAGTTGTATCCATCTTCTTCAAAATCATGAAGTTTTGAAGTGAAGAAGTCATGGTAATCGTTAGAGTACAGCGGAATCTCCGGTAATACTTCGTTCCAGAAGGAAATGAAGTTGAACCAGTTCTCTGCATATGCCTCATCGTCACCCTCTTCTGTCTGGTTCATGGCAATTGCCAGGTCGTATAATTTCTGTCCATCCTCACCGATTACTGCATTGATGTTGGAACCTGAACCCGGCTCATACATATATGCCATATCATATGGGTTGCCAAATCCGGTTGCGAGGTTGAACATCTGATAAGGATTCTCCTCAGAGTTGTCATAGTAGTAGGTTAATAAGTCTGTGAAAGAACCAACAGTCTGGTTAATCTTCATACCTGCTGCCTCTACATCAGGATTCTGCTGTAAAGAGGTTACAAGTAAATCAGATACGGAGTTATTCTCAGAAGAGAACCACTCAATGATTAACGGCATATAAGTACCGTCATCTAACTGTTTGTAACGGATTCCGGAACCTGAGTAATCAGAACCGTCCTCGTTGTATACCCAGCCGCCTGCTTCTAATTCAGCGATAGCGGAATCAAGGCTGTAGGTGTATGAGTTTAAGCCGTCGATTTCTTCTGCGTATTCCTCTGCCATCCACTGCTGTGAACCATAAGGTCCGTTTACAACAAGACCATGTCCGCCTGTAAAGGTCTGAGCAAAGGTTACACGGTCAAGCAGGTAAGCAACTGCATGACGTACTTCCTCGAACTGGGTCGGTCCCTGATTACATTTGAAAGAAATCATACCGTAACCTGCACGTCCGTAGGTTAAGTAATCAAATCCGCCCTCTTCTACCATATCAAGACCCTGCTCAATCTGGTCACCGTCTGCTACCTGATATAAGATATCAACTGCACCGGTCTTTAACTGATCCATCATGG
>JAGAIK010000510.1 GCA_017626625.1 Roseburia sp. | reverse complement strand
TTACGCAGAGGTTTATCCGGAAGCCTATGAGACGAGTTATCTGAATCCGGAATATGCGGTAAAGACCATAGGAGAAACCTTTGGACTTCTTTTTAACTGTGTGGCAGTGCAGCTTTTCCGAAAGATAGAGAAGGTATTCCGGGGAGATTTAATGCAGCTTACCATTGCCATGGAGCTGTTTGTGGAAATTTATAACGTCTATGAACAGTGGGAGCGGGAAGCAGAAAAGGAAGAACAGGTGGGAGATGACAGCCAGGCAGCGAAGGAAATCAGACAGATTATTTACTGGTATTTCCATGATTACAGCGAGATTTTTTTAGAGGAAGGTCTAAGACGGCTCTTAGACGCAAGGGAAGATTTTGAGACGGATATCGTCATGAATGCAGATTTGACGGATTTGCGTTATCTTTACCGCTATGGCGCCCATATCGGTGAAAATGAGACAAGAATTGCCGCATTTTTAAATGCCATGCCGGAGGAAAAAATTCAGGCGATGGCAGATACCTATACCGAAGGCTATCGCATCGGTTTTGAAACCACGGGAAAAGATTTGAGCAAAAAAAAGACGGTGGAAATCCGTTACCCCATCGGTTTTGAGCGTATGGTCCGGGCGGCAATCCGCAATTTTGAAAAAATGAATTTAAAGCCAACCATGCGTGCCTCTTCGATTTCGCCGAACAAGCAGTTTGACTATGACCAGAGAGAGGGAAATGCCCTTTATTTTGATAAGGCATATGCAGAACGCTGCTTAGAGGTTCGAAAAACCTATTTAGAGGAAGTAAAGGAGATGGCGGCAGGTTTGGGAGGTCCGGCGGTGATTGAGGTGTTCGGCGAAGTGCCTTTTTCTCCGGTGAGCAAAAAAGAAGCGCCAAAATACACGGAAAAACAACAGCAGTTAGATGTATATGAGACCAATATGGCAAGTCAGATGATGAATGAGTACATCAAAGGGGAGGAGCGCAGTTTTACCATTATCGCTTATCCCATTCCGGCAATCGGGGAGCAGTTTGAAGAGATTTTTGCAGAGACGGTAAAAATCAATACCTTAGATTACATGCTTTACCGTGATATCCAGCAGAAAATCATTGATGTGCTCGATACCGCAGATAAGGTGCACATCACCGGAAAGGGAGCAAATAAGACAGACCTCTATGTTAATATCTGGAAGTTAAAGGACGCCGCAAAGGAAACTGCTTTTGAAAACTGTGTGGCGGATGTGAACATTCCGGTGGGAGAAGTGTTCACTTCTCCGGTATTAGAGGGGACAAACGGAACGCTTTTTGTCAGCCAGGTATATTTGAATGAACTGGATTACCGCAATTTGGAGATTGAATTTAAGGACGGCATGATTGCAGATTATACCTGTACAAACTTTGCGGATGAGGCGGAGAATAAGAAGTATATTAGGGATAATGTGCTGATGCACCATGAAACCCTGCCGATGGGAGAATTTGCCATCGGAACGAATACCACGGCATACCGCATGGCGAGGGATTTTGATATTGCAGATAAACTTCCGATTCTGATTGCAGAGAAAACAGGACCCCACTTTGCGGTGGGAGATACCTGCTACAGCCACGAGGAGGACAATATCTCCTATAATCCGGACGGGAAAGCCATTGTGGCAAGGGAAAATGCGGTGTCTGCACTGCGGAAAACAGACATGGAAAAGGCGTATCTGAATTGTCATACCGATATCACCATTCCTTATGATGAATTAGATAAAATCACGGTGATTCGTGCCGACGGCAGCACAGAAGATATTATTTCTGACGGACGTTTTGTGCTGGCTGGGACGGAAGCGCTGAATGAGCCGTTGGACAGATGATTAGCGGGCAGCAGCCCGTTGATACATAGAGTATATTTTAAAAACAGAGCGAAACGGCTCGAAACAGAGAAAAAGAGAGATAAAAAGGAGAGTAACCATGGCAAAAGTAGGTATTGTAATGGGCAGCGATTCCGATATGCCGGTAATGGCAAAGGCTGCTGATATTCTGGACAAGTTAGGAATTGATTATGAAATGACTATCATTTCCGCACACCGTGAGCCGGATGTATTTTTTGAATATGCAAAAGGTGCAGAGGCGAAGGGATTTAAGGTCATTATTGCAGGTGCGGGAATGGCGGCACACCTTCCGGGCATGTGCGCCGCAATTTTCCCCATGCCGGTGATTGGGATTCCAATGCACACCACATCACTGGGAGGAAGGGATTCCCTGTATTCCATCGTACAGATGCCCTCCGGCATTCCGGTTGCCACTGTGGCAATTAACGGCGGTGCAAATGCAGGATTACTTGCAGCAAAAATTCTGGCGACATCGGATGATGCAATTTTACAGAAATTGAAAGAGTATTCGGAAGAATTAAAAGAGCAGGTGCAGGCTAAGGATGCCAGACTGCAGGAAGTGGGATATAAGAATTACTAAATAATAGAAGAAATATTGAAAGAGAGCAGGCAGCTATGCCTGCTCTCTTTCGCTGTTTATGTCCAGTATACATTCGGGTACTTTTCTGCAGTATCATAAAGACGCAAGCAAAGTTTTATAAGAAATTAAAAACTAACAAACAATACATATTAGTAAAACTAATAGAACGGATAATAATATATAATTGGAAAATATGCGTATTTAAAGCTATACTATAACTAGAGTAACCAATCAATATTCGTCCGTGCTTGCCGGCAGTCACGGACAAAAGACAGCAGTCTTTATCCCGGAAGCGACGGGAAGGCAAGCCGTGCAGAAATGAGGTAAAATCAATGGATTACAAGAATTCCGGTGTTGATATTGAAGCAGGATACAAATCAGTGGAGTTAATGAAAAAATATGTCAAAGGAACCATGCGCCCGGAGGTTTTGACGGGGCTTGGCGGATTCTCCGGTGCATTCTCCATGGAGGCATTCAAAAATATGGAAAAACCGGTGCTGCTGTCCGGAACAGACGGCTGCGGCACGAAGGTGAAACTGGCATTTCTGTTAGACAAGCATGATACCATAGGGATTGACTGTGTGGCAATGTGCGTGAATGATGTTGTCTGCGCAGGCGCAGAGCCTTTATTCTTTTTAGATTATATCGCATGTGGAAAGAATTACCCGGAAAAAATCGCCACCATCGTAAGCGGTGTGGCAGAGGGCTGCAAACAGTCCGGCGCTGCTTTAATTGGCGGAGAGACAGCGGAGCATCCGGGGTTAATGCCGGAGGACGAGTATGACCTCGCCGGATTTGCCGTAGGCGTTGTGGATGAGAAGGATATCATTACCGGAGCGGATTTAAAGGCGGGAGACGTGTTAATCGGCATGGCTTCTTCCGGCGTACATTCGAACGGTTTTTCCCTTGTGCGTAAAATCTTTACAATGGACAAAGAAACTTTAAATACATACCACGAAGAATTAGGAAAGACGTTAGGGGAAACATTGCTTGCTCCTACCAGGATTTATGTAAAGGCGCTGCGCAGTATCAAAGAAGCGGGAGTTCGCGTGAAAGCCTGCAGCCATATTACCGGAGGCGGTTTCTATGAGAACGTGCCGAGAATGCTGCCGGAGGGCCAACATGCAGTCATTAAGAAAGACAGTTACGAGGTGCCGCCAATCTTTAAAATGATGGCAAGAGAAGGTCAGGTGGAAGAAAAAATCATGTACAATACCTTCAACATGGGTATCGGCATGGTATTGGCAGTGGATGCGGCAGACGTCCAGAAAACCCTGGAGGCAATCGGGGCAGCCGGAGAGACGGCATATGTTCTTGGAGAAGTAAAAGACGGTGAAAAAGGAGTAACCTTATGTTAAAAATTGCAGTACTCGTCTCCGGAGGCGGAACAAACCTGCAGGCAATTATAGATGCCATCGGAAACGGCACCATTACCAATACGGAGATTTCCGTTGTCATCAGCAACAATGCCAATGCCTATGCCCTAGAGCGTGCCGCAAAGCATGGCATAGAGGCACTCTGTATTTCGCCGAAGCAGTACGAAAACCGTGAGGACTTTAATAAAGATTTTCTGGAAAAATTAAATTCCTATCAGGTGGATTTGGTGGTTTTGGCGGGCTTTTTGGTGGTGCTGCCGGAAATGATGATAAAGCAGTACGAAAACCGTATCATCAATATCCATCCGTCCCTCATTCCCTCCTTTTGCGGAAAGGGCTTTTACGGGCTGAAAGTGCATGAAGAAGCGCTGAGAAGGGGCGTGAAGGTGACCGGGGCTACCGTTCATTTTGTGGACGCAGGCACAGATACCGGGCCTATTATTTTACAGAAGGCAGTGGAAGTAAAACAGGGGGATACCCCGGAAATTTTACAGCGCCGTGTCATGGAAGAAGCGGAGTGGAAGATTATGCCAAAAGCCATTGATTTAATTGCAAACGGCAGGGTTTCCGTGACAGGCGGACAGGTGATAATCAAAGACTAAAGGACGAAAACGCCCATCGCAAGGTGGACGTTTTTGCCATGTAAAGAAGCAGGAGGAAAAAACATGAAAGTATTAGTAGTTGGAAGCGGCGGACGTGAACATGCCATTGTGACAAGTGTGGCAAAAAGCCCGCGGGTAGATAAGATTTACTGTGCACCGGGAAATGCCGGAATTGCAGCCTTAGCAGAGTGCGTGGCAATCGGAGCCATGGAATTTGATAAATTAGTGGCATTTGCCAAGGAAAAAGAGATTGATTTTACCATTATCGGTATGGACGATCCCTTAGTGGGCGGCGTGGTAGACGCCTTTGAAGCAGAGGGCTTAAAGGTATTCGGACCCAGAAAAAATGCAGCTATCTTAGAGGGCTCCAAAGCATTTTCCAAGGACTTGATGAAAAAATACAATATTCCCACCGCAGCTTATGAGAATTTTACTTCACCGGAGGAAGCGCTTGCTTATCTTGAGACGGCAAAGATGCCCATCGTACTAAAAGCGGACGGTCTTGCCTTAGGAAAAGGCGTGTTAATCTGTAACACCTTAGAGGAGGCAAAAGCAGGCGTCAAGGAAATTATGGAGGATAAGAAATTCGGTACTGCCGGCAACACCATGGTGGTAGAAGAATTTATGACAGGCAGGGAGGTTTCAGTTCTTTCCTTCGTGGACGGAAAAACCATCCGTATCATGTCCTCCGCACAGGACCATAAACGTGCCAAGGACGGAGATCAGGGCTTAAATACCGGAGGAATGGGAAATTTCTCTCCAAGTCCGTTTTATACCAAAGAGGTGGACGAGTTCTGCCGGAAACATATTTACCAGGCAACGGTGGACGCCATGGCAGCGGAGGGCAGACCTTTTACGGGAGTTATTTTCTTTGGTTTAATGCTGACGGAGGACGGCCCGAAGGTGTTAGAGTATAATGCACGTTTTGGAGACCCGGAGGCGCAGGTGGTACTGCCGAGAATGAAAAACGATATCATTGACGTGATGGAAGCCTGCGTGGAGGGAAAATTAGACAGCGTTGATTTGCAGTTCGAAGACAATGCAGCGGTCTGTGTAGTGCTCGCTTCGGACGGTTATCCGGTGGCTTACGAGAAAGGGTTTGAGATTACCGGGCTTGAGAAGTTCGACGGAAAAGAGGATTATTACTGTTTCCATGCCGGAACGAAATTTGATGAGGCAGGGAAGATTGTCACCAACGGCGGACGTGTTCTGGGAATCACTGCTACCGGGGCTGATTTAAAAGAAGCCAGGGCGAAAGCCTATGAGGCAACAGAGTGGGTTGATTTTGCAAATAAATATATGCGTCACGATATCGGAAAAGCGATTGACCAGGTGAAATAAAAACAATATTGGTATTCGGATATGAGGCAGATTGTACAAAGAGAAGAATAAACCTTTGTACAATCTGCCAATTTTAATTGCCGGCAACAGGAAAAGATATCATGTTACCCAATCTGCCGCCCTTGATTTCCACATATCTTTCCTTGCTGACAGCAGGCAAAGCACTTATAATGTTACGAGACAGCCGCCCTTGATTTCCACACATTGTTCCCCGTCAATCTGAATCCAGACACTGGTGGCACTCGGGTTATAGACTTTGGTGCAGTCGGCGGAAAACCGGAGATTTCTGGCAGCTTCCATGTAATCTATGATTTCGATATTGGTGGCATACCAGATATCTTCCCTGCCGCCCATGTAGTCACAAAATTCTTCTATCACATTCCAGTTATCGTTGTTGTCAAATTCATAGCTGTGTCCCCAGACATACATCAGTTTTAAATACTGGCTTTTCTTAAATTCGGCAAAAAATTTTGCTTTCTCCATGAGATCCGGTGCGTTGTGGTGGCAGGTGGGGTGCCATTCCATGGGGTCTGTGGGAAGGGCATAATCATCCACAGCTTCTACCACTCTGGCGTAGGCAATACCTAACTGGCGGAAAAGCTGTTTGATTTCTTCACTGTAGGAGCCGTTAGGATAGGCGTGACCTCTGACAATGGTTCCGGTGATGCTCTCTAAGCCTTTCCGGTCCTCTAAAATTTCTTCTGCCACCTGTGTCAGCGGACAGCGGGCAATGGTGGGGTGAGTCATAGTGTGGGTGGCAATTTCGTGTCCCCGGTATAATTCCTTTACGCGCTCCTTGGGAATGCGGGGCGGCGTGAGATTTTCTTTGTCCATCATGCCGTAATTCAAGTTAAAAGTACCGCGAATCCCATGGCGGTTAAAGATTTCTATCAAACGTTCGTCCTGGATTTTTCCGTCATCATAGCTCATGGTCAGGGCTTTTGCTTTTCCTTGTGGGAAACAGGTATAAATTTTCATGGCTGGATACCTCTCTTTGCTTTTATTGGTATAGCGATTGGGAGACAACAGGGGGGGAGAGGCGTGAGGTTGTGGAGGCAGAGGGCGCAAAGAAGGCTCTGTTTTTGTTCCGATG
>JAGAIK010000044.1 GCA_017626625.1 Roseburia sp. | reverse complement strand
TGTATACATCTACGCACGTAGCATTGCATTTTACTACAAACTCATTTATAATAATTTCAGTTTCGTTTCGGAGGTCATTACTTATGAGTGTGCAAAATGCAGGAATCATTATTCGGGAAGCCCGGCAAAAAGCCGGTTTAACACAGGAACAGTTATCCGAAGGTATCTGCTCTGTAATTTCTCTTTCACGTATTGAAAACAATACTGCCGGTGTCAGCCCTTCCACCTTTCAGGCTCTTATGGCTCATGCCGGCGCCAATAGCGAAGCCTATCCTGAATTTGCCAGCCGGACAGACTTCGATTGCTTTTATACTCTAAAGAGGGCTCGTTTCTACTTAGATACCTGGCTGCTGCAGGAAGCCTATGATGAGTTAGAAAAAATTGAACAAATGCACTGGGCAGACAATCGTTACTACTACCAGGAATGGCTGCTTTTGCATGGCAGACTTCAACTGCGTTCCGGCTGCGGTGACCCCCAGCAGATTTTTGATACGGCACTTTCTGCACTGCACATTTCCAGACCCGGATTTAACAGTTTTGATTTTCGAAACCTTCTGCTCTCCTTACCTGAAATAGAACTCTGTATTTTGTTGGCACATGCTTCTTTCTATTTAGAGAATACACAGATGTGTCTGGAAATCTGCACCCAAATTTCTGCTTATCTTAGCAATAATGCAGTTTCCTTTTTAGAAAAAGACAGACTTTTAGCGGAAAATGCCATTGTTTATACAAAGTATCTTATTAAAATTGCTGATTATAGACAGGCTGTGAAAATAGCAGACACTTATCGTCATCTTATGGTCAAAAATTTTGACGATACACCTTTATTAGAGTTGACTTTTTTAACCGGTCTCGGATACTATTTCAACGGAGACAGTGAAACTGCTTTCACTTATATAAAAACTGCTTTTTTCTCTGCCCATTCCATTAGAAGCTGTTATGCTACTGTATGTTTGAATTATGTAAACTCGAAGCTTTCTCTGCCGCTTCAGGAGGCTGCCATTCACTTCGAAACAATTCCCTTAGTTGCTTTTCCACATAAAAAAGCCATAGATACCTCCGCTATGGGCGATGGTACCTATGACTTGCTTTCCCCTAATGTTCTGACCTTAGGGGCTTTAATCCGTGAATTGCGCACGGAACAAAATATTTCACAAGCAACTCTTTGCCAGGGGCTTTGCAGCAAATCAAAACTTTCTAAAATCGAAAACGGAACTTTACAGCCGGATATTATTTTAGCACAAACTTTGCTTCAGCGTTTAGGCATATCAGATTTAGTTTTTACGTTTTACGGAAATGAAAGAGAGACCAGATTAACAGAACTGCATACCAGACTCAACAAACTTACTTTAAAAGATATTGAAACTGCACAAAAATATATGGATGAAATGCAGCAACTTATTTCAGAAAAGGATGTTTTGTATCTGCAACAGTTAATGATACACAACATATTTTTCGAAGCGAATCCTGTTACAAAAACGAAAAAGCTTTTCGAAACTCTATCTCTTACATTACCGAATCTGGATATCAACTGTATCAGAGAATACCGTTTATCATGGATTGAAGCATCCATCCTAAATTCCTTCTGCTCCGCCACCAGGCAAAGCGATTCCCTTGCTAAAGCGATTCGGTACTTCTACAAAATATTTGAATATTTCGACTATATTCCAACTGATATTTTAGAAAAAAAGCGAATTTTTCCTGTTACCTTAGGTATTTTAATACGCTTTTTATATGCAGAGAAACGTTACGCAGAGGCGATTGAACTAAATACATTTTTTAAACCAACTGTAAACTGCTCTCTATACTTTGCCGCACAGATATACAGCCATTATTGCCAATGCTTAGCAGAAGAATGTCAACAATCTAAAGCTGCCTATCAATACGGCATGTATGCACGGTACTGCTATTTATTAACAGAAAGCCCCGACTATGCCACTGTTATTACTAATGAAATGAAACGAATATACAATATCAATTTATTATAACACTTCTACTTTTTCTCCTAATTCTGCCTGCGGTGAAATCCCCTTATCGCTGCTTACCCCTGCCATGGTAAGCAGCATACATCCCAGCAATACTCCTGCGAACATCCTTTTCATAGCGTTTTTCCATTTACTTTTTCTCATTTGATTTTTTCTCCTTTATGTTTATTTCTTGCGTCAAGAATTAATTTACCATATTTTTCTTCCTCATTTAAGATAAGTAAATGGAAATTTTATTGTTTCCATTTATGTATACCCAAACTTCCTATACCTCATTTTCCACCCTCGTATCATAATAATCCTTCACGGTATAGCGTTCCTCTGCCGCCAGATGATAAAGCGTAATTCCCACAATCACGCTAAAAGAGACTGCCAAAGCTGCTGCTGTCACACAAAGTACCGCCCTGGCGCTGACTTTTTTCTTCTGATAGGTTACCCGCAGGCAGTCCTTTTTCCTGTTCTGTTGTAAGATTTCCGGCTGGCTTACTCCCTGCATTGGCTGACCATATTGCTGACACAACCTGCACTCCAAAAGCACACTGCCATTTCCCACTGTCCCCTTTGGTGCCACCACAAAGCCTTTCCCGTAAAAATACGGCGCCAAGGTCACCGGAGCCACCTCGATGGTGACCTGCGGCAGCCCCAATGCAGCCGCCTGATTCCGCATGGCGTTTAGCAGAAGAAGCCCCATGCCCCGGTGCTGGCAGTCCGGACGGACATACAGCATTGTGATACGCCCGTCCCTCTGCATTGCACCTACTGCGCAAAGTATCCCCTCCCGGAATACGCCCCAGGGAAATAAATTCCCAGCATTTCCCTCCTGCCAGAGCCGTTCCGGCGTCACCTCATTGTAAAACCTGTCAATTTCCTCCTTAGAGCGGATAGCATTGGACATACCTGCCACAAACGCCTCCCGCGCCACATTTACCGCCCACTGTATTTCATTGCCATACAGCAATCTTACTTCCGTCATCCCTGTCTGTCCTTTCCGTCTGCTTTCTCAAAAGTTCCTGCATTATGTTATTGCTATTGTAACACACTCTTTCCCCCACTTCCACCCAATCTGTATTTTCACCGCAATACTTTGCTGAAAGCAAGCGCCACAAACAGCACCCCTCCCACCCAGGAGATGTCCATTTCCCGCTTTAACGCCGCCTGCATTCCAATGACACTCCCCGCTTTGACTGCAAGAAATCCCACCAGGAAATTGCAGAAAATGGTAAAGGGGACATTGATATTTAAAAGCCCGGCAGAAAGACCGCCCACCAGTCCGTCCATGGACATTGCCAGTGCGAAAAATACCGCCTCCGAGACAGACATTACAGAGGAATGGTCCCTGTCCGCCATCACCGGATTGTTATAGATACTTAAAATAAAATTTAACTGTGAAAACGTAATTTTCACCCGTTTACACAAAAATTTGTGCTTTTTGATGTATCTTTTGATTACATACTCTGTTAGTTTAAAAAGCCCCACCAGAAACAATCCCAGGAAACACAGGATTTCCGTATAGGTCTCCTTTATCACTCCCTCTAAAAAACTGCCTGCTAAAAGGGATAACAGAAGCACACCGCTGCAGATGCCGCTGATGGTAAACGCCGAAGCATTTTTTATTTGAATTTTTTCCGTTCCACATGCCACACATGCCAGAAATACATCTAAGGAAAGTGCGATTACGAGAAGAACTGTCTGCACATTATTTACCTCAAAATCCTCTCTTCTTTTTATCATATTCAGTTTACCGATTTTTGCTTTTCGACACAATTTTAAGAAAAAGGGAAATTTCCTCTTGACCCTGACGTTACGTTATAGCTTATGATACAATCACACGGGAGAGACAGCAGCAGTTGCCTTGAACCAACGTGAAAGGAATAAATATAGCTATGAAAACAGTAAATGAAATCAGCAAGCTCACAGGTGTAAGTGTGCGCACGCTTCACTACTACGATGCCATCGGTCTGTTACACCCAACAGAAACCACCGGGGCAGGCTACCGACTGTATGACGATACATCCCTCTGCCGTTTGCAAAACATTCTAATGTTCCGCGAGCTGCAATTTCCGCTAAAAGAAATCAAAAAAATCCTCGACAGCCCGGTTTTTGACCCGGAAGAGGCTTTAGACCAGCAAATCCAGTTGTTGGAATTACAGAAAAGCCATATCGAGGAACTGATTTCCTTTGCCCGTGAAATAAAAGAAAAAGGAGTAAGAACTATGAATTTTGAAGCATTTAGTAAAAGTGAAATGGAACAGTATGCAAAAGAGGTGACAGAAAAGTGGGGCACTACCAAAGCATATGAAGAATACCAGGAAAAAACAAAACAGAAAAACGGTGAGGAATTTGAGGAAACAGCAAAGAAGCTGATGGACATCTTTTCTGAAATTGGGACGATGAAGGAGCTTTCACCTGCTGATTCTGCTGTGCAGGAAAAGATTGGCGCGTTGCAGGCATTTATCACCGATAATTATTATCGCTGCACACCGGAGATTCTGAAAGGTTTGGGGGAAATGTACGTGGAAGATGAACGTTTCAGAAGAAACATTGACAGCGCAGGCGGAGAAGGGACTGCTGCTTTTGTGAGAGAAGCCATTTTCGTCTTTTGCCAGTAAATTTTTGAATACCTGAACGCTGAGGAGCCACCCGTTTCTCTTCTGGAAAACGGGTGGCTCCTATATTTTAGGGGATTATTTTATCTCATTTATTTATAGTTTCCCGCAATCACATTTCAAATAGATAGTCTATCATTTTATGTCCTTCTGCTACAAAATTATCGGTTGCTTCTGCTTCCCGCTCATTGTAGTGCCAGGTTTCCTGGCGGGGATTTCTGCTGTCGTAGAGCAGGTAGGGGACATTATCCGCGGTATGGGTACGGAGACTGATGGGGGTCGGGTGGTCGGGTAAGATTACCATGCGGAAATCTTCGCCTGCTGCTTCTAATCCCTCTACAATCGGTCTGATAATTCTGGAATCCAGGTTTTCGATGGCTTTGACCTTTTTCTCCACGCTTCCCTGATGTCCCATCTCGTCCGGGCCCTCTAAATGTACATAGACGAAATCATAGCCGTCTTTGGTCAGTACATCGATGGCTGCCTGGGCTTTTCCCTCGTAGTTGGTGTCAAGACCGCCGTTTGCCCCGTCTACGGTGATGACCTTCATGGAGGTTCCTACGGCAATTCCTTTCAGCAAATCTACGGCGGAAATCATGGCTCCGTTTTTGTGGGTGCGCTCTGTGAAGGGATACAACGCAGGCTTCGTTCCTGCTCCCCAGAACCAACAGGAGTTTGCCGGATTTAAGCCTTTTTTCTTACGCTCGATATTGATGGGGTGGTTGACCAGAATGTCATAGCTTTTCTTCATCATATTGCGGAGGGCTTCGTTTTCCGGCAGCTTATCGCCGATTTTCTGCCCTAAGACATCATGAGGCTGCACTAAATCCACCACTTCACCATTTTCCCAGATTAAGCAGTGGCGGTAGCTGGTTCCCACATAAAAATGATAGATGTCTGTCTCTAATTCCTTTTTGACTGCCTCTAACAATACGGCACAGTCCTCCGTGCTGATTTCGCCGGAGCTGTGGTCAATGATGGTGCGGTCCTCGTAATTTTCCTCTTCCTCGGAGAGGGTTACAATGTTACAGCGGAGGGCAATATCCGTGTCTTTCATGGGAACGCCGATGGAGAGCGCCTCAAGGGGAGAACGACCCGAATAAAATTCTCTTGGGTTGTAGCCTAATACAGAAAGATTGGCGGTATCGCTTCCCGGCTTCATTCCGTCCGGTATGGTATGTACCATGCCGATTTCCCCTTTCGCTGCCAACTCGTCCATTTTCGGGGTGGCTGCATATTCCAGGGGGGTTTTTCCTCCCAGGCTTTCAATGGGGCGGTCTGCCATTCCGTCGCCTAATATTACTAAATATTTCATATCCATTCTCCATTTCCGCAGGGCTTTTTCTTTTTCCGGCAAAGCTG
Source organism: Roseburia sp. (assembly GCA_017626625.1). Classification (GTDB taxonomy): domain Bacteria; phylum Bacillota; class Clostridia; order Lachnospirales; family Lachnospiraceae; genus Roseburia. Next base: position 1,770 of record JAGAIK010000044.1, on the reverse strand, counting down.
CGTATGTCCTGCAGACGCAGACCTTGTTCTGTCATTTCGAATGTCTTATCTCATTACCTCAGGCAACACGGATGGTCTGCACCACAGTTCCAAGCGCCGCTGCCTTCTGCTCAAATTCTCCCTCTGTCATTTCCTCTGTCACAAAGCCCAGTTCCCCGGTAACGCCCTCTGCGCTGACATAGGTTACCTTGCCGAAAGTGTTTTCCACTGCTGCCTTATCCTCGCCTGTTACCCGCACAAAGAACCGGTTTACCGATTTTTTATAGTCCACTAACTCTAATTTTTTAGAACTCCATTCCACCGGAATATTCATATCCAGATGTTTTGCCATCTCCACAATATCGGCAACCACTGCGCTTGCCGTGGGAAGCTTTCCTGCACCGCTGCCGTAAAACATGGCATCCCCTAACACATTGCCGTGTACAAAAATGGCGTTAAATACGTCGTTGACACTGTAAAGGGGGTGTGTCTTTGGCAGTAAATAAGGCGCTACCATTGCCACATAGCCGTCCCCTGTCTTTTTGCTGGAAGCTAACAGCTTGATGGCTCTTCCCATTGCCTTGGCATATTTGATATCCGTTGCGGTGATTTTGGTAATCCCCTCGGTGTGAATATCCTCAAAATCCACCTGCTGTCCGCAGACTAAGGAGGTTAAGATTGCGATTTTACGGCAGGCATCATAACCTTCAATATCCGCCGTCGGGTCTTTCTCCGCATATCCCTTTGCCTGGGCATCCTTTAACACATCTGCAAACTCAGAGCCTTCTTCTGTCATTTTTGTCATCATATAGTTTGTGGTACCATTGACGATTCCGGTAATTTCCTCAATTTCATCGGCAGTTAAGCAGGAATTTAACGGACGGATAATGGGAATACCGCCGCCGACGCTTGCTTCAAACATAAAGTTTACATTTTTTTCCTTTGCAAGGGCAATCAGCTCTGCTCCCTTGGCTGCCACTAACGCCTTATTGGAGGTGGTCACATGCTTTCCTGCCTCCAACATCGCTTTCACAAAGGTATAGGCAGGCTCCACGCCTCCCATGGTCTCCACCACGATTTTTACCTCGGAATCCTCTGCAATCACTTTATAATCATGAACGATTTTCTCCTGAATCGGCTCCCCCGGAAAATCACGAAGGTCTAAGACATATTTTACCTCAATCCCTTCGCCCACACGTTTCGCAATGCTGCTCTGATTAATCTCCAACACTTCCATAACGCCGGAACCGATGGTTCCGTAACCCATAATCGCTGCTTTTATCATAATTTTCCTCCTGGTTAATATATATCACTCTTTATAACCTGCAAATACAAAGCCATGCTCCCTATTGAGGTTCGTGAAATCTTCCATAATAAGACTCTGGCAAATTATTCTCGTGCCAAAATCTTTACATAATGTATCCCTTCCTGCTCCTCAATCCGTGCCACCATTTCCGCAACATCCCCGGTCTGGGGCAGCACATCCACACTTAACGTTAAGGACGCAATCCCATTAATGGGAATACTCTGATGAATGGTCAGGATATTGGCATGAAACTCCGCAATGGTCTTTAACACCACGGACAACAGCCCCGGTTCATCCTCTAACTGAATCACCATGGTAATGGTTTTCCCCTTCGCCGTCTCGTGAAACGGGAAAATATCATCCTTATATTTATAAAAAGAACTTCTGCTGATTCCCACTTTCTCTGTGGCTTCCTGCACCGAAGCAATCTTTCCGGAATCGATAAGTCTCTTTGCCTCTACCACTTTTAAAAGAACTTCGGGCAC
>JAGAIK010000509.1 GCA_017626625.1 Roseburia sp. | reverse complement strand
TTTCTAATCACAAACAAAATTTGCTTTTTCGAACAATATATGTGATTTTTTCACATATATTGTTCAAATTATCTATTTTTTATTCTATTACAAAAGGTCAGGCACATGATTGTTTCATGCCTGACCTTTTAATTTCTTTAAGAAAATACAACCACCATTCACATTTTTTATCTGTTAATTACAGACCACTTTCCCAGGAATCCTTTTTTGTACTTCGCCCTCTCTTCTCTCGCCCATTCCAAGTCCTGTGCTTTGTCTAAATATTCCACGCCCTTTTTGATATCCTGGGGCACACCTAAGCCCTGTGCGTAAATCACGCCCAGACCGTAGTTTTTCAAATCACTGGTATAACTCGCTTCCTCCAAAAGCTGTTTTGCCGCCGCTGCATCCTTGGCACAGCCCAGCCCCCTCAGTTTTGCCGCCGCCAACATATCATTGCCCCAGTCGCTTCCGTTTTTATGGGATATTTCAAAACACTCTACCGCCTTGGCATAGTCCTGCGGCACGCCTTCCAGTCCCTGAAAATACAGTTCTCCCAACTGGTTGCAGCAGCCGCATTCCCCGATTTCCATTCCACGCTTAAAATATTCTACTGCAAGGGAAATATTTTTTTCCATGCCCTTTCCCTTCTTTGCGGCAGTGCCCAACCGCCCATAAGCACTGAGCTGTCCGCCCTCTAAGGCTAAATTCCACCACTTGACCGCTTCTTTCTCATTTCCCGCATTCCAAAGTTCCCAGCCGTAATCCTCCTGCCACATAGGATATCCCAGCTCTGCACCCAGACGGTGAATCCGTTCCTCATCCTTAGGACTTACAGGCAAAATTCCGTCATTGCCGTCATGATACAGCTTGTAAAGATTGTTTCCGCACAGGCTGCAGCCGTTAGCAAATGCCTTTTCCAGCCATACGATTGCTTCGCGGTTCAGCTTAACAAGATATTCCCCGAATGCCTTCTTATCTCCCAGCATTTTTTCTGTTTCTTCTCCGTTGATTTCCAGAATATCTCCCCAGAAATATACGTTTCCTATCATGTGCTGACAGAACGGCTCCCCGCCTTCCGCCTTTTCATAGATTATGTTAAAAACTTCTTTGGTATCTGCAAAAGGCATTTCCTGCTTCGCCTGCTCATCAAATTCGCCGCACCGCATCGCCCCTAACACACCCATGGCACTGCCGCCGCGGATACTCTCATGAATCAGGCGCTCGACTGCATCGTCGTCCTCCGGGAAACCATGATATTTCCATACATACTGCGGACCGCTGTAACAGCGGGATAACAGATACGCCGCATCCGCATCTCCGTTCTGGTACGCTTTCTCTAGCAGGGCAAAACCTTCTTTTCCTCTCTGTTCCCTCACCTTATAATAGATTAACTCCAACGCCTGCTCTACTTCATCACTGAAAAATTTTCCCATAACTTTTCTCTCTTCCGTGTTTTTATTTTTTTCCCTGTGACAGTCTCTGCGCCGGAGCAGATTTTGTCTGCACAGCACAAAAGCCACCCTTCCATATATTTCGGCGGAATGGGATTTAGCGGAAACATATGGCAGCGTATCATATCCTGCTCGATTTCATTCAAATCCGGGATATCCCGCAGGGCATTTTCCCACGCCTTTTTTGCATGGTGAAATCCATGCCATTTATGGCTGTCATCCTTTTCATGCCAGTCATAGAGAAAATAATCGTGCAGCAACGCTCCCCTGATTAAAGAATGCTTATCCACCGGAGCATTCATTTTCTCTGCCAAATAGTAACAGACGTAAGCTACGGAAACGCTGTGGCGGAATACGCTGGTACTGCCATGCTGCATATATTGACAGGATTCCAGTATCTTTGAATTTTTACAGAGTTCCTCTAAGATATCGTAAAAAATTTTTTCCTGTTCCTCAGATAACTGATATGCCATAAAACCCTTTCTTTCCTAAATCACTGTTCACAACTGCTTTTATTATATAATATCGCATCTCTTTTTTCCACCCCTGTTTTGTTACTTTTTTCCTAATTTCAACTGCCGGTTGATATTTACCCTCTTTTTCCATTGCTGCTTCATACCAAAAGGAAGCATACACTTGTACTATAAAAAATGCGGGAGCCGGAAATCAAAACATTCCAGCTCCCACATTTTTTCAACAATCACTTTTTCTATAATAACTCTTTCAGCAGCTTATTCACCAATCCCGGATTTGCTTTTCCCTTCATGGCTTTCATGGTCTGACCCACCAGGAAGCCCATTGCCTTTTCCTTTCCGCTGTGATAATCTTCCACGGACTGGGGATTGTCTTTTAAAATCTGCTCTACCACGGCACGAAGCTCTCCCTCGTCGTTCACCGTCTTTAAGCCTTTTTCCTCCACGTATTTGTCCGGGTCAATGTCCTCTTTGAAAATCAACTCGAACACGTCCTTTGCCACCGTGTTGGTGACAGCGCCGGTGTCCGCCAACTCCACCAGTTTAGCAAAATTTTCTGCGGAAAACGAAAGGTCATCCGCATCCATCTCATTCTCTTTCAACAGGCGCATGGTTTCCACCATAATCCAGTTAGAAACCTTTTTCGGCTTGCCGCAGATGGCAACGGTTTCCTCGAATAAATCCGCCAGTTTCTTGTGTCCGGTGATGATATCCGCATCATACTCCGGCAGACCAAACTCGCTCTGATAACGTGCCATTTTCTCGGTGCGCAGCTCCGGCTGTCTCGCTTTCACCTCTGCAATCCACTCGTCACTGATGGAAATCGGCACTAAATCCGGCTCCGGGAAATAACGGTAATCCTGAGCATCCTCTTTGGAACGCATAGCATAGGAATATTCCTTGTTGTCGTCCCAGCGGCGGGTTTCCTGAATGACCTTTTTTCCTTCCTCAAGAAGTTCTATCTGACGCTGTCTCTCTCCCTCAATGGCTCTTGCAATCGCCTTAAAGGAGTTTAGGTTCTTCATCTCGGTACGGGTGCCGAACTCCTTTGCCCCTGCTTCCCGAACGGACAGGTTGACGTCGGCACGCATGGAGCCCTCGTTTAATTTACAATCAGAAGCTCCTAAATACTGGATAATCATGCGGAGTTTTTCAAGGTAGGCGATAACTTCCTCCGCAGAGCGCATATCCGGCTCCGATACAATCTCAATCAGAGGAACGCCGGAACGGTTGTAATCCACGATGGAGACATCCTCCCACTCGTCATGTACCAGTTTTCCCGCATCCTCCTCCATATGGATTTCATGGATTCCTACGGTCTTTTTGCC
>JAGAIK010000508.1 GCA_017626625.1 Roseburia sp. | reverse complement strand
TTTTTCCTCTCCTAAATATTTTCTTACAAAACGGTAAATAATCCTTATCTTTTCTTCATCCTCAGTTTTTTTCACCATTTCTATTATTTTCATTTTCATAATTTCAATCATTTTTCTCCTCCATCTTTAGTTTTATTTACTTCCGTAAGTGTAGTTTTCTTGAATATTATTATAATTATCGTAAGTTATATTTGCAATGCCAGTCTCAAGATTGAGACAAGTTTTTTCCATAAGCACCATATTCTGATTCGTACAGTTCTTCTAAAGCGACACCTAATACCCTAGCAAATTCTTCCAGGTCATCTATGGATGGAAGTTTTGTTCCATTTATAATCCGATATACCGTTGCTCTGGAATATGGCAGAAATGGTAAAATCTGCTTCACAGATATATTCTTTTCTCTCATAACCTCTTTTATAATTATTTTAGCCATACCGTCATCATAAGACGATACATTTGTGGATTATACTGGAAATAACCGGAAATCTTTTAAGGAAAGAAAAAGGACCAGGAAAATCCCAGTCCAACAGAAATTTTATAATTCTATCCACCATAATAAGCCATATATGATGCTCCCATTTTTTGAAGTTTTTCAATTCTCTTATCTTTATCCGGATGGCTTGAAGCCAAACTTGCAAACAACCCTTTAGCTCCCGAGACCCCTATTCTATCTAAAAATAAGCATAAATCATTACCATAACCTAACGTAAAAGCAAACTTGTCCGCATCAAACTCGATGCTCCTACTAGATTTCATAACAAGTAATATTCCTATTTTTGTCCAAACCCATGTCAAAAATGTAACTGTAACCGCAAACATAGCGTGATACACTGTGGCTATTAATGATGCTAATAAAGATACAAAAAAGCCCTCACTACCGCCCATTACCGCTCTCAAAATATTTCCGCAGAAGTCTACTACTAATTTTGAAGTATCCAAAAGAAATCTAATTATCAAAATAGTTGCACCTACTACAAAGTTGCCTATCGATACTAACAAAAGCAAATCTGTATCTTTATTTGACAAGTGCCCAAACTCATGTGCCAGAACTGCCTTAATCTGATTTTCCGGCATGTACAGCAATCCCTCTGTCACACATATTGTTCTTCTTCCTGTCGCAAACGCATTAGGTAGTTCATCATTATTTATAAACCAATGCACATTATTGGGTATTGCTGGATTTGCTTCTTTTGCTCTATCATACACCTCTTTAAAAATCGGTTCAAAAAAATCTTTTTGGTCAATCCTTTTTACTTTTTTGCAACCTGTTTTGATACGCAGCAGCCATTCTCCTATTGGTGAAATAGCAATCATCAAGGACACAATATAAAACCCTAACCCCATCAAACAGCCCTGCTGATATTCTACATTAAATATTATACTTGCTATTCCGCCAATGATTAATACATTTAATGCTAAATAGCAAATAATTGCAATATTAGCCCTTCTTATCATTTTAAAAATAAAATCAAAAAAATACATACTTACAATTCCTTTCATTTTCTCTAAACTCACTTCTTTTTATGCGTCAACTTTTATTCCACTTTCAGTATGCAGTTCTCAATCTCAACCCCTCCTTTATTCTTTGATATATATTCCTTTTCTGTGAAAAAAGTAAAACATATCTCCTGAATTTCTTTCCACGCCGCACTTTCACCATATTCATTCAGTTTAAAAGAATAATGCTTCCATTCATTTGATACTTTTACAAATTCGTCCATTACTTTTGCCCCGTAAATATCCTTCACTTCTACCTGCATTCCACAGATACCCTTCTCAGACTTTGCATCAAACATGAAACTGTATCCTTTGGCATAAAAATATGTCATATTGCATTTCGGAATATATTTTAATAAAATCATCACAAAATTCCTATTATCATTATTTCGCGGCTTATTTTGCAAATCCACTTCCGCCCTTACTTTCACTTTCCCTTTATTCAGCTCCGTAATTAAAGAAAGAGCATTAGCATCTCCATATGAAACAACCGAATGAATCCTATTCTTTTCACAGTACTTTTCAAAAACATTCACAGCTCTTTTCCCATATGTACAAAATGGCATCCCCCTTCGCCGTTCCCTTGCTTTTGCAGTAATCCATTTCCAAACACCAATTATTGCTGCTATAACAATAGGCGCAACCCAAATTGCAACAATATCTTTTTCCATAAACTGCAAAATTTTTTCCATCACTGCCCCCTCTTTTGTTTCTAAGAAAAATGATAACCATATGTTAAACTAACGGACCATCATCATGTTTCCTTTGTATTACCACATGTAGTGCTTTCATGATACTACAACTACATTTACTTTTCAATAAATTATTAAAATTTTATAAATTTTTCGCATTTCACAGAAAAACATTTCCCGTTGTTTCACAAACTAACACGTGTTACAATACTGTAAGCAAAAAACTCTATATTCACCGGAGGTATACCATGAGCTATCAAATCCAAGATTATATTTTCTATCTGAGAAAATCCCGTTCTGACAGTCCTGATATGACTGTGGAAGAAGTTTTATCCAAACATGAAACCATTTTACAGGAATATGCCCGGAACGAACTGGGTTTTGAAATTCCGGAAAACCAGATTTACCGTGAAGTAGTCTCCGGTGAAACAATAGCAGACCGCCCCGTTATGAAACAGGTAATGTCTCTTCTGGAAACCGGAACCATAAAAGGTGTTATTGTAGTAGAACCACAGCGGCTTTCCAGAGGTGACCTGGAGGATTGCGGCAGAATTATAAACACATTCCGGTATACCAACACCCTGGTAATGACTCCATCCAAGACCTATAATCTCAATGAAGAATATGACCGCAAATTTTTTGAAATGGAATTGACCCGTGGAAATGATTACTTGGAATATACGAAAAAAATCTTGGACCGGGGACGGCAGGCCTCTGTTAAAAAAGGAAATTTTATAGGTTCCGTAGCTCCATATGGGTACGAAAAAATAACCGTCGGCACCGGAAAGGATGCCTATCACACGCTGCAGATTGTGCCCCAGGAGGCGGATGCTCTCCGGTTAATGTACCACTTGTTTCTGGATGAGGGCTATGGCTTTACCAAAATAGCCCGACACCTTGACAATCTTGGCATTCCTCCCAGAAAATCAGAGCACTGGTCTCCCGCCGCTATTAAAGATATGTTAGAAAATCCGGTTTATATCGGCAAAATCCGCTGGAACTGGAGGAAAACCGAAAAGCACATGGTAAATGGAGAGATTACCAAAAGCCGGCCAAAAAACCAAAATTCAGAAGATTGTATTTACGTAAACGGAAAGCATGATGCGATTATCAGTACAGAAGTCTTTCAGGCAGCCCTCAATAAGCGTGGAAAATCTCCCCGTATAAAATCAGGAAACGAGCTCCGCAATCCTTTTGCCGGACTGGTGGTCTGCGGGACCTGCGGTAAAGCCATGGTTTATAAATCTTTTATGGACAAACGTTCCTCCACTGGAAGGATATCAGAAAGTTTAATTTGCAACAACCAGGCAATTTGCCACACCAAGTCCGTTCAATATTCTGCTTTTTGTCAGCGTGTCATTGAGGTTCTGAAGCAGAGCATTGTCGACTTTGAGATTAAACTGGAAACGGATACCGCAAACGCTACAAAGTTAAACGCCAATATCATTCGCAATCTGGAAAATGACCTGAAAAAATTAAGAGAAAAAGATTTACGACAAAAGGATGCCTTTGACGACGGTATTTATACCAAGGAAGAATATCTTTCCAGAAATGCCAAGGTTCAGGAGCAAATCGGCAGAACGGAAGAAGCTCTTCGCAGCGCCCGCCATGCCATCACCCCTATTATAGATTACCGTGAAAAAATTCTGCGGTTTACAGACTGTATTAACGCCATGAACTCAACAGATATCTCTGCCGCAGAAAAAAACAGATTTCTAAAAAGCTGCATTGAAAAAATTGTATATATCAATAAAATGGACTCCAATCCCGGCATTGGCAGATATGTGAAAAATGAATTTGAGCTCTCCATTCAGTTAAAATAATCATTGCTATCATAGATGTGCTAATTCCTCCGTACCAATATCCGTCAAAAGCCCCGCAACCTTCCGGTAAGGCATACTGTACCGCTGGGACAGGTAGCGCATGGAGGCGCCGATTTCCCCATCGGGACCGCCGTACTGGCTCATAATCACCTGCGCAATTTTTGCATTTGGTCTTGTAATGTTGATAGGATACTGTAACCGTCTCTCATAATTCCACATTTAGCAGTTCCCCCCTTCCCATGGCAGAGGCACATTCGCCCAGTTCCAGTAGTTCTCCGGATTTGCCGAATCTATCGTCAGCGGACCGTATTTCTCCGCATAAGCCTTAAGAGCGCTTCTGCGCAAATCCATATAGTGGTTGAAATATTTGATTGCCTCTTCATCCTTCGGGTGGGTGTCTAAATATTCCGTAATATCCACCACAGCAAAGCTGACCATATCAATCCAGTGCATGAGCTGTGCCTGGTTCATCTGATTCATCATCATGGACGTCCGCACCTCCCCGCTGCCAAAAATGGTTTATCTAATTCCGGGAAAATAGTGCCGATTTCCAATGCCTTATCCGGTTCATACACAGTATCGAAATACTGCCAGGGAACATATGCCATGGCGAGAGCAAAATCGTTGTCCATGGAGGGGCGCTCCGCCATGCAGCCGCAGCGGGATTCCATGGGACGTGTCATGCTGTAATTTCTCATGTTATTATCCTCTCTTTTGAGGGTATTTTATATAATTTATGTTCTATTTTTCAAATTGGTGCATACTATAGCGAAAATTTTACGTCTGACTGATTACCAGCACGTCATCCTTCCGCACCACCGTCCTGCCGTTGGGTATCACCACCTTATCATTCCTCTTTAACAGCAGCACCAGTTTCCCCTCGCCGAATTTCAGCTTCGCAAGGGGTTTTCCTATCATGTCGTTATCCTCCTCCACATGATACTCCGAAATGCAAAGCCCCAGTTCCTCTCCCGGAGACAGAGCGCTTAACACAATCTTATCTCCCACCAGAATCTTTGTATTTCCGTTGGGTATCAACCGTTCTTCCCCCCGTAAAATCAATACCATCA
>JAGAIK010000507.1 GCA_017626625.1 Roseburia sp. | reverse complement strand
CTATTTTTTCGTCGGATATTTATCAATCATACGCTCAATCAGCTCCACAGACTCCTTGATACCGTAGGAGGCGCTGTTAATGCAAAGGTCGTAGTTTACGGCATCGCCCCATTTCCTTCCGGTATAGAAGTTATAGTAGCGCTCGTGCTGGCGGTCTAATTTCTTTAAGAGCTTGCAGGCTTCTTTAAACTCTAAATGGTTTACTTCCATCATACGGCGGACGCGCTGCTGGAACGGCGCCGTGATGAAGATGCTGATATGCGGAATGCGGTTGTTGGTTAAAATGACATCCGCACAGCGTCCCATAACGATAAAGTCCTCTTTCTTTGCCATATCCCGGATTAAATCGCTCTGGTTGAAAAAGACGGCATCTTTTTTCGGAAGTCCGTGATAGCGGCTGAAGTCGCTGACACGGCGTTTGGCACGGGTATCAGGCAGCGATTCGTGCAGCTCATGCAGTTTTGTGGCAAAATTGTCACGGTCCGCAATGGAGTCCTTTTCCGCCTCTAAACGCTCTAACACCTGATTGAAAATCTCCACGTCATAGTAATTGATTTTTAATGCGTCCGCCAAAGCGAAACCGATGTCCGTTCCGGCGCTGCCGTGGGTTCTTCCGATACAGATAATCAGGTGGTCATCCGGGGAAGCCTGGCGGTGCAGGTTGGAGATATTTAAAGCTGCCAACTGCTCATCCACGATGTCTACGGAACCGAAAGAAGCGGGAATTTACTCGACTTCCTTTAAAATCTCATTGTATTCCGTCATCATTTTGCTGCGCTCCGCCTTGTCTCGGATGGTACGCGCCATATTGCCGATTAAGGCGATTTCACTCCGCAGAAGATGACCCTGCGGGTGAGTATAAATCAATGTGGCAAGGGTTGAAATATGGGAATCCTTATCACCGTTAAAGGTACGGCCCAAAGAGGAACCCGACAACTGGTAAACGTTGGTGTCTAAATCATAAATCCGTCTTGCCAGTTTTAAACATTTTTCATGTGTATTTTCCATATTCGGTTTCCCTCCTTATAAAAAGAATATCAGCATATCCAACAGGAACACTGGAATTAAAAATGACACTGACCAGAGCAGATATCCGAAGAAAGACGGCATTCGGATACCGTTCTCGTCGGAAATGGATTTTACCATAAAGTTCGGTGCATTTCCGATGTAGGTGTTGGCTCCCATAAATACGGCGCCGCAGGAAATGGCAATGAGCATCCGTACCGGGATAGTGCCGACAGTTGTGACAAGTCCCTCGGTAAAGCCCAGGGAACCGGCAGTCGTCAAAAATACCAGATAGGTCGGTGTGTTGTCTAAGAAGCTGGATAAAAGCCCCGTAGCCCAGAACATCTGGTAAGGCTCGGTAATGCCAAGGTCTCCGCCCTTTGCCTTTAAAATCATAAGGGCAGGCTGCATGGTGATGAAAATACCGATGAATAACACCGCAACCTCTTTGATTGCGCCCCAGGTAAAGTGGTTTTTCGTCCTGATTTCCGGATTGGAAGTGCGGAAGGACAAAAATGCCGCCAACAGGATAATGGCAATCTCAATGATGGATGGGAAACCAAGCACCACTTCTCCGAAAGGAATGCCCCGCACATTTCCGGCGGCATCCTGGAAAGCAGGAAGGCTTGGCAGGGAACCGCTTAAAATAACGGCAACCACAATCATTACAAGGAAAATGATATTGTGGGCGCCCTCTAAACGAATGGTAGTTCCCGGTTTGCTGATATCCGGTCTCATGCCGGCTGCAATGTCCTTGCGGTAATTGCGCTTGTCGATAAAGTAGAATACCGTAAGAAGAACCACCATATTAAAAAGAAGCATCGGGAATAAGTGCAGGCTCCAGAAGAAAGGAACACCACGCATAAATCCCATCAAAAGAGGCGGGTCGCCGATGGGGGTAAGACATCCGCCGATATTGGAAATCAGGAAAATGAAGAAAATCATAATATGGCTTTTTCTTCTTCTCCAGGAGTTCATCTTAATCATGGGACGAACCATCAGCATACTTGCTCCGGTAGTTCCGATACAGCTTGAAAGAAGCGTACCGATGGCAAGGAAAATAACGTTTACCCGCGGGGAACCTGCCAGGTCGCCTTCTAAGGTGATGTTACCGGCAACACAGAACAGACCGAATAACAGGACGATAAAAGTCAGGTAGTCGTTTAAAATACACTCCAGCACGGTTTCTGCTGCCATTCCCGCACCGTATTTTATGGCAAAGGGGATGATAAAAAGGAGAGACCAGGCAGCCACTGCGATGGGCTGGTTTTTCTCCCACCATTCTGCCTTTACCAGCGGAAGAACGGCGATACACAGCAACAGCCCTGCGAATGGGATGCAGAGCCAGAGTGGAACACTTGCAGTACTCTCAGAGCCGGATTCCGCAGCCATGACAGATAATGGACTGCAGGAAAGTGCGGTGAGAATGCCTGCGCAAAAAGCAATAAACTTTTTCATATGACACTAACCTCCGATATCATATTTATATTACATGTTTTTTCAAACCTTTATTATGCGAATAAAAAAGTAAAAAGTCAACTGAAAAAATGTCAGAAAAAGGATTTTTTAGCGGAAATGTAGCAGTATTTATACAAAAATGAAAAATTGTATAGTATGGAAAGTTTTTCTGCGCGGTTGACAGAGCAAAAAGGGGGTGGTAGATTGAAAAAGTATGTTGTATTATATTATAGAAGAAACCCTAAAAGGGCTAAGAGGATGTAGAAAAAGAAAATGTTTAAGAACAGAGGAAAAGTAAAAAGAACCTTAGAAGAGTATGCACTTCTTACGGTTGCGACTTTGATTTTGGTGGTGGGAGTTTATGTTTTTAAGTTCCCTAACAATTTTTCTTTTGGCGGAGTGACGGGAATTGCGGTTGTTTTGAGTGCAATCATGCCTGCAACACCGGGAAGCCTTACGTTCATTATTAACATGGCGCTTCTTGTGGTGGGATTTTTATTTCTGGGAAAAAGCTTTGGCATGAAAACGGTTTATGTCAGTGTCGTGATGTCGCTGGGATTAAGATTGGCGGAAATCTGGTTTCCCATGGAGCGGGCTCTCACCAATGAGCCGGTACTGGAGTTGATGTATGCCATTGTATTACCGGCGTTTAGTTCGGCAATCCTTTTTAATGTGGGAGCCTCCGGCGGCGGTACGGATATTGTGGCGATGGTGCTGAAAAAATATACAAAGCTCAATATCGGAGCGGCGCTCTTTGTGGTGGACATGGGGATTGTGGCGGCGTCCTGCCTGGTCTTTGACGCCCAGACCGGACTTTGTTCCCTCTGCGGACTGCTGGCAAAATCTCTGGTGGTGGACAATGTGATTGAAAGCATCAACCGCTGCAAATATTTTACCATCATCTGCAACGAGCCGGAGCCTATCTGTGATTTCATTACCAACCATCTGGGAAGGAGCGCAACGGTTTATCAGGCGCAGGGGGCGTATGAGCATCACCCGAAAACGGTGATACTGACGGTGATGAAGCGAAGCCAGGCAGTGGAGCTTAGGAATTATATCAGGCTAAACCAGCCCTCCGCATTTATTGCCATCACCAACAGCAGCGAAATCATCGGAAAGGGATTTCGCGGTTTCAACTAAAAAAGGGTTTAGAGAAAGGAAAAAATATGCTTATCAGTTTGCTGGTTACGATAGTGTTTGGGCTTATCTATTTTTATATAGAACTCCCGGCGCTAAATTTTCATTCGGCGGAGTTTTACACCTTTGTGTACCTGCTCTGCGTGATTTATTGTTTTTGCAGTATTCTTTTGTCCGGCTTCCGCTCAAAAAGCATTAAGGAGTTCGGAAAACATTTGCTGAAAAAGTGCACGGTACCGGTGGTGGTGGTAGCGGTGTGTTTTGTGGTCAGCGTTGTTGGCGGTCTTGCGGGAAGCGAGCTGCTGCGGGCAAAATCCTACGCAAAGCTTTTAGATGTGAAGCAGGGAGATTTTGCAGAGGAGGTCAAAGAGGTAAGCTGGGAACAGATACCGATGTTGGACGAGACTTCGGCAAACACCCTTGCCAATAAGAAAATGGGAGAGCTTTCCGATTTGGTCTCCCAGTTTGAGGTGGATGACGAGTCGGCGCAGATTAATTATCAGGACACCCCGGTGCGTGCCACCTACTTAAATTACGGTGATATTATCAAATGGCTTAAGAACCGCAAAAACGGGATTCCCGCCTATCTTCTCATTGACATGGCAACACAGGAGGTCACGGTACAGCGGTTAGAGGAGGGAATGAAATATTCGCCCTCGGAGCCTTTGAACCGGAATATTGAGCGCTATCTGCGTTTTAAATATCCGACAAAAATGTTTTATGATGTCAATTTTGAGGTGGATGATGACGGCGTGCCCTACTGGTGCGCCACGGTGGTGAAAAAGACCATCGGCTTATTCGGCGGAACGGATGTGGCAGGGGCAGTGCTTGTAAATGCGGTCACCGGGGAATGCCAGTATTATGACATCGGGGAAGTGCCTAACTGGGTGGACCGGGTCTGCAGCGCAAGGCTGATTTTAGAGCAGTACGACTATTACGGAAAATATCAGAACGGCTTCTGGAACTCCATTTTGGGGCAGAGCGGCTGTACCGAATCCACCAGCGGCTACAATTATATTGCGAAAGATGATGACGTCTGGGTTTACACCGGAATTACTTCTGTGGGCGGGGACGAAAGCAACCTGGGATTTATTTTAGTCAACCAGCGCACCAAGGACACGCGTTATTATGTCTGCGCCGGGGCAAATGAAGCCTCCGGTATGAAGTCTGCGCAGGGTGCGGTGCAGCAGTATAACTATCAGTCTACCTTCCCGATTTTGCTGAATATCGGTGATGAACCTACTTATTTTATGGCGTTAAAGGATGCCTCCCAACTGGTGAAAATGTATGCCATGGTAAATGTCAGCCAGTACCAGATTGTGGCGGTGGGCAGCACCGTGGAGGAATGCTAGGAGAATTATGCGGCGCAGCTTCTGAAAAACGGGCTGGCACAGACCCCGGAGGAAATGCCTCAGGAAGAGTTAGAAACCACGGGAAGAATTGCAGAAATCCGCTCCGCTGTCATGGAGGGGGACACCTGCTATTTTATCCGTTTGCAAGATGAGGCAGTCTATTATATAATAAATGGAAGAGAATATCCCATTGCAACGATTTTGAACGTAGAGGATAAAGTGCATATTGTATATCAAAACGGAGAAGGAGAGATTTTGACCGGGGTATCCATAGAGCGAAAATAAAAGGGGGATTTTTTAGTGAACATTTTAGAGGATAAGAATCAGTGCTACCTCAGGGCGGCAATGGAAAAAGGTACGCCGCAGGAGAGGGAAACGTTAGAGAAAGCCCTTGCGGACATTGACTTTAGCATTTTAGAGCACATTGAGAGGAAGGAGACCGTCAATGAGCGGGGAGTGTTTGCTCCCCTTGAGGCGGTGGAACTGGAGGAAATCCGTGCCCGCGGGGAAGAGTTTAAAAAAATCGGCTTGGAGGCGATACGCCAGGGCAAGGTGGGGGCAGTGCTCCTTGCAGGGGGTCAGGGAACCCGCCTTGGCTTAGACAAGCCCAAGGGAACTTTGAATATCGGCATTCACCGGGAGCTGTACCTGTTTGAGCAGCTCATGCGAAACCTGATGGACGTGACGGATGAGGCGGGGACAGCCGTTCCTCTTTATATCATGACCAGCAATATCAACCATGATGACACGACAGCATTTTTTGAAGCCCATGATTACTTTGGTTATCCGAAGGAGGCGGTAAAATTCTTCGTTCAGGAGATGGTTCCGGCGTGTGATTACCAGGGCAGGGTGTATGTGGAGAGCCCCTCAAAGGTGGCGATGTCTCCAAACGGCAACGGCGGCTGGTTCAGTTCCATGGTAAAGGCAGGGCTGCTTTCCGATATTAAGGAGCGGGGAATCGAGTGGATTAATGTATTTGCGGTGGATAACTGCTTACAGCGGATTGCCGACTCGGTCTTTGTGGGAGCCACCATTGCCTATGGCAGGGAGAGCGGGGCAAAGGTAGTGCGCAAGGCGGCGCCGGACGAAAAGGTAGGCGTGCTCTG
>JAGAIK010000506.1 GCA_017626625.1 Roseburia sp. | reverse complement strand
GATTTTTGTATTGGCGGCGCCTGTTATCCGGAAGGTCATCCGGAGGCAGATACCATTTATGAAGATTTAGACCACCTCAAAGAAAAGGTAGAGGCGGGCTGTGAATTTTTGACGACACAGATGTTTTTTGACAACAATATCCTTTATAATTTTATGTATAAGGCATTGAAAAGGGGCATTGATGTTCCGGTGGTGGCAGGAATTATGCCGGTTACCAATGCAGGTCAGATAAAGCGGATTGTCTCTCTATCCGGAAATATGGTTCCGCCGAGATTTTTAGCCATTGTAGACCGTTTCGGAGAAAATCCAGAGGCTATGAAGCAGGCGGGGATTGCCTATGCCACGGAACAGATTATTGATTTGATTGCCAACGGGGTCAATCATGTACATATTTATACCATGAATAAACCGGATATTGCAGGGGCTATTTTAGAGAATCTTTCCGAGATATATGTGAGAAAATAGAGGCGAAAGGTACAGTAATTATCATGAAAAAACAGGAAGAATTGTTCCGTGAAATTACGGAGCTGATGAGAGAAACCAGGGAGAAGGGGCTTCGCTGGAGTGTGGAGGTACAGACCACCGAGGGAAATGCGCCGGAGGAAAAACCGACAGAGGTGGAGGACGGCGTTACGTGGACCGTGGACGAATGCTATGTCTCTTATTACTGCAAATATAAGGGAAAAGATTTCTGTATGATTACCTATGAAATGATAAAGACAGCAGGGGAGCGGGTAGTTACCACCAACATGGTGTTTTTACCACCGCTTGGGATACGGTTTTTTGATTTGCGTACCTTGCTGCCCTACAGCATTGAGGTATCTAATGTACTGTTAGAGCAGATACACCAGCTCTGGGTTCTGCTGTTTGATATGTATAAGGTGGACAGGGGGAGCATTTACTTAAATGTCAGACCCGGGGTGTTAAAAATTGAAGATTAAAAGAGACAGGGCGTCTGTTGGCTGAGGTATGGCTGACAGGCGCCCTGTTAAAGTTTCGGTTCTTTACCGCAAACGGAGGGAGGCGGGAAGCTCGCTGACGGTTCAGGAGGAAAGCCGCAGATAAACCGAGGAGGAAAACACGGTGCCATTTGTTTCAAACCGGCAGCCGCCCGCATACTTTTCCGCAATGGAACGAATAGACAAAATCCCGATTCCACCGCCGGGTCTGGTGGACAGAAACTCCCCCTCCGGAGTCCGGTTGACGGTGCGGAAACGATTGTCCATGGTAATGGTCAAAATGCCGTCTGCAAAACGGCTGTGCATTTTGATGAAGGGCTGCTTCGTTTCCTTACAGGCGGTTACGGCGTTTTCTAACAGATTGCCTACTAACACGCACAGATTGCCTTCTAACTCCGGGGAGCAGACCTGCGGAATCTGTTCGAGCCGGAGGGAAACCGACCAAATCCCTGCCCGCTGCGCTGCAGCCTGATGATAGAGGGCTACTGCGTTCACCGCATCGTTTGGACAGACATTTTCCGTGCCGGAGGGCAGTTCCCCTAACAGGGTATCCAGATAGGAAGAAAGTTTTTCCGTCTGCCCCTCCTTCAGATAATGGTTTGCCGCCACCAGCCGCTGACGCAGGTCGTGACGAAATCGGCGGGTTTCTTCGCTCTGTTCTTTTAACAGTGTATACTGCTCTTTCTGGAGGGAGAGAACCCGCTCCATCTGGCTTTTCTGCGCCTCTAACACGGTCTGCTTCTGAAAATGCTCCAAAGACTCAAGCAGAAGGTGATAGACTGCAAATATGCAGACCAGAAGCCCCAGCCGCGTCAGCAGGAAAGACCATCGCTGTTCCGTGATATTAAAATCTCCGGTGAAAAAGAGAACAACGGCGCTGGTAAAAGCGGGAACGGTCCAAATGGTGTTCCATATGGGAGCGTTGATTTGGTAAACTCTTTTGCTGGCATTTTGGAAAAAGCGAATCATTGGCGGGTAAGTCACAGCAAAAAGCAGCAGGCAGATTGCGCTGTCCTGCCAGGAGCCGTGGACAGCTCCAAACAGCTCCACCGCAGCGAAGGAGGAAGTACCCCGGACCATCATCAGATAATCTGTCAGCAGCAGATAAGTAAATATCAGTTTAAAGGGCTGTACCCGGATATTGACCAGATAGACTGCCAGATGAATGGGAGCGAAAAGGTATTCCACCGGGGAAGGAGGGATTCCGCGGGAAAGGCACAGCAGGCACAGCCCCAGTTTTACCAGAATGCTGGTGGCTACCAGACCTGCCGCAGCCGGTTTTGGAAACCGCAGCATATTCCGGAAAGGATAATACGCCAGCCATTGAACCGGAAGGGTGGAACAAAGCATATAGGTAAGTAATTCCAAAGTGTCCATCGATATCACCCGTCCTTCCGTGCCTGAGAGAACAGCCAGTTTTCCCAGGCATCCACTGTTTTTTTCAGATATTCCCGGCGAATGTAAGCAACATGTCCCTCCCGCAGATGAAGAAGCAAAAGCTCCCGGTCAATGCTGGTGACATGTGCCAGATTAGCGAGATAGCTTTTGTGGCAGCGGAAAAAGGGAAAGGCGGCAAGCTGGGGAGAAAGTTCATCGAGCCTGCCTCTGACCTGCTCTTCCCGGTTTCCTTCATAATAAAGCACCAGATAATGGGCTTTCTGTTCTGCGCAAATCAGGCGGTTTACCGGCAGACGAAATTCTTTTTTATGCAGGACAACCGCCGCCATGGACTGCCGCTCCCGCTGTTCTTCCGCTAAAAGCAGGGCTTCATCCACGTCTTTTTGCGTCACCGGCTTTTCGAGGTATTTTGCCACTTCTAAGCGGTAGCCGTCGAGTGCGTGTTCCCGGCTGGAAGTGACAAAGACGATGGGGAGTTTAGAATCCGACGTTCGGATTTGCCGAACCGTTTCCACGCCGGTGATGCCGTCCATATAAATATCCATAAATACCAGGTCAAAGCGCCCCGGTCTGTATTCCCTGAGAAAATCCTCGCCGTTTCTAAAGACCGTGACAGAGGCGGGAAGCGTTCCCGACTGAATCAGACCGGCAAGCTGTGCCTGCTCGTCCGCCTGGTCCTCGCAAAGCGCAATCTGTAATTCTTTCATGCAATCGTCCTCCATTCTTTTTTTAGTATAGGCTGTAGGCATAGAAATGTCAATTTGTCAAGTACGAATTTTGTACGAAAAGGGTGCATTTTCTGTACTGGAACATGCAGCCCAAAATGATTATAATTAGACAAAAAGCTGATATTTTTTGCAAAAAAGGAGGAATATATCATATGAAACTGAAATGGAAGCGCTCGCTGGCATTCTTGCTGTCGGCGGCAATGGCAGTTTCCCTGTTCGTCACGCCCGTCTCTGCCGCTGTAGACGGAGAAGCGGGACAGGCGTTTGATGAGACGGGTTCCGACCGGCAGGAAAAGATTACCGCGGTGACGGAAGTGAAGCAGGGAAGCGGAGAAGAAAATGGGGAACCTGTCAATAAGGAAGCGGCGGTTGCCAGCGTGGAGACTGACGACACGCTCACCTACTACGGCACCATTGAGGAGGCGTGGAAAGCGGCGAAGGAAAAAACTGAAGGGGCGGTCGTTACTCTGCTTTCCGATGTGACGGTCGCTGAGGCTCTGACTGTAGACGGGAATGATAACATTACCTTGACCAGCGAAACCGGGGAAGATGGCGGCACCTATACGATTAGAGGAAACAGTTCCTCTGTCATCAGTATTAGCGCTGGAAGTCTGACCCTCAAAAACGGTTCTGTGGAAGGGTCAGGAAATTACTATTGTTCCGGCGTAAAAATTACCGGCGGCAAATTTATCATGGAAAATGGCAGTGTTTCCGCTAATATGGCTTTAAATATCTATAGCGGAAAAATCTATATTTCAGGTGGAAACGTGGCAAGCAATAGTAAGCAGTATCTCGACGGATATGGTCTGAATGCGTTCGGGGACGCTGAAATAGAGCTTACTGGCGGCAGCTATTATGGAGAATCTGCAGGTATTGCGAATGCCGATAGTGAGGCTTATTGGATACCAGTCAACAACCTTCTGGGTGAGGGATATGCCTATAAACAGGGCGATTCCTGGCTGAGTAGTGATAGCATTAAAAGTCTGCTGGTAGGTACTGTCACTGTGGAAAAAGCCCCCATCCAAAGCGTGAGCGTTTCTCCCGATAAGACTGCGGTCACCTACGGCGACACCGCTCCCGCTTTAAATGCGACAGTGAAACAACTGGAAAGCAGTACGGATACCGTTACTTACCAGTGGTATCAGAACGGCACGGAGATTACCGGGGCGACCGAGGCAACCTACACTCCCGGCAAGCTGGAAGCGGGAGAATATACCTACACCTGCAAAGCCTCCGCTGACGGATATTCCCTTACCAGTGCCGCAGTAACAGTAACGGTGGAGAAGAAAGAATTGGATTTGTCCATTACCTGCGAAAACGGAGATATCACAAAGTCTTATGACGGTACAACAACGGCTCCGGACGGGCTGTCCGTTGAAATTAAAAATGCCGTTGCCGGGGATGATGTAACCGCTGCGGCGGCGTCCTATACCTACAACAGCGCAAATGTGGCTGAGGCAACTGCGATCACGGCAAACAATATTACACTGAGCGGAGAAGATGCGGACAACTATAAACTGCTGGATGATTCCGTTGACATAGACGGGACAATCATTCCCACAAAACTGACTGTCCAGAGTGCGGATGCCCAGAATCGGGCATACCAGAAGGGAAATGTGAAGGTAGGCGCCTCTGTCCGTTTTATAGGGGCAGTCACGGGAGAAACACCCGCTTATTCCGCAGTTGGTATTATGGAAAATGACAGCGTGGGCGAAGGAAAGTCCGTCGATGTCACGGTGACGCTGACCGATTCTAACTATCAGTTGTGTGCGTCTGACGGTACTCCCATTGCTTCCTGGAAGGGAGAATCGACAGTCGATATTGAGAAAGCTGACGCCGAATTATCGGTATCCGTTGAGAATATCACGGGAAGCGGAGATATCCGTACGGTAACACTGCTCGCCGCTCTCACGCCCGGCGATGCCACCGGAACTGTCACTTTTATGCAGGGCGAAAGGACAATCGGCGAAGCGGAAATCACCAACGATGGCATCGCCCGCTGCGAATGGCAGGCAGACGCCGACACCGATTATACCATCACGGCGGAATACGGCGGCGATTCCAATTATAATGCGGCTGCCGCTGCGGAACTTTCCGTGGATACTTCCCGTCTGTCCCAGAGCATTACAATCGCGGATGTGGGGGCAAAGACCTATGGGGATGGCGCCTTTCCTCTGTCCGTTATCGGCGGCGGTACCGGTGCTGTGACTTTCACCAGCAGCGCCCCGGATATTCTGTCCATCGACGGCGGGATGGCAACTATCGGCGGCGTCGGCACCGTGACAATTACCGCAGTTAAGGCAGCAGATGACCGGTATAATGAAGCAACGGCAGTATACCGCCTTACCGTCGGCAAAAAATCCCTGACGGTGAAGGCAGATGACCAGTCAGTTGCCGTAGGAAGCGGTATGCCGGAGCTGACTTATACCGTGACGGGGTTAGCAGGCAGCGATACGTTTACAGACCCTGTGCTTGCGACAACGGTGGCGGGAACCGATACCGCAGGAACCTATGAAATAACCGTCAGCGGCGGAACACTGACCAATGCGGATTGCTATGATGTGAGTTACCAGAGCGGGACATTGACGGTTACTGCCGGAACTGTCAGCGGCGGAGAGGGACAGAACTCCGAAGATACTACGGAAGTTAAAGTGAAAAAGCTTCAGATTTTCGCCCCCTCGAAAGAAATTGCCGCCGGCAAAAAAGTACAGCTTACGGCTAAGATTACTCCGAAAAATGCCACAACCCAGAAGGTGACATGGAAATCCGGCAATAAAAAATACGCTACGGTAAATGCCAAAGGCGTCGTAACCACCAAAAAAGCCGGAGCAGGCAAAACCGTCACCATCACGGCGACAGCCAAAGACGGCAGCGGAAGGAAAGCATCCGTTAAAATCAAAATCATGAAGAATGCCGTCACCAAGGTAAAAATAAAAAATCCGCCCAAGACCTTGAGGGCAGGAAAGAGCGTGACGTTAAAAACGACGGTTTCTGCCAATGGAAAAAATGCGAATAAAACACTGGAATGGACAAGCTCCAATTCCAAATACGCCACAGTAAATTCCAGGGGAAAAGTAACAGCGAAAAAAGCCGGAAAGGGAAAGACCGTCACCATTACGGCAGCGTCCACTGACGGCACAAACAAAAAAGCAAAGATAAAGATAAAAATTAAATAAGGCAAACGTAAAAGATAAGACACAGTAAAAAGAAATAACAGAAAAATCCGGCGGTGAACAAACCAGCCGGATTTTTCTAAAAACGTTGCCTTTTTAAGTCCAGTAGTTCTCCAGATAATTCTGAATATCGTCTGTGGAAAGGTGATATTTTTCTGCTAATTTTGAAGCGGTATCTTCTTTAGAAACGCCAAACTCCTGGCAGGTTTCTATAAAAATTTTAATACCTTCCTGCCTGGCTTCATTTTTCCCATCTTCTTTACCTTCATCCCGAACCATCTGTTCCCATTCCCAGGATTTCATATAGCTGATACTGACCTCCCTCCTGTGTTTGACTTTATTGACGAGGTTTTCTACGGCGGCAATATTTTGATTCGTGACGTTTGCCGACGTGGTTTCTTCTAAGTATTTTAGCATATCGCAAAGCTCCTAACTAGGGTTTCCTTCGGTGCCTTTAGTGTAGAGAAAAATCTTTTTTGCGCCGTCATCGTAAGGAAGGGAAGCTTCTTCTAAACATTGATTTTGAATCGTATAAACCATGCGATTTTTCCCGAAAGGGTCATAGGGAAGAATGGTGATGATGACAACCTCCGGCAATGCCTGATAAGACATATCAGTGGCGAGAAGCTGGGTGTCGATAAGCCCATGATAGTAGCGCATCCGTCTGGGAAGTGTTTCTTTTTCGTAGCGGGTATTCGGTTCGATATCGTAGATAGCAGGGAGAATCTCAGCGTCAAGAGAAGCTTCCCTAGCAAGCGGCAGCTCGTCGGGAACTGCTTTGATGTAGGCATCCATTCGGATACCGTGCCTGTGAGTGTCGATTCCGGGAATTTCTTTTTGCGGAACCACGTGAACCTTCCGAATGGGTTTTCCTAAAATGGTGCT
Source organism: Roseburia sp. (assembly GCA_017626625.1). Lineage (GTDB taxonomy): Bacteria > Bacillota > Clostridia > Lachnospirales > Lachnospiraceae > Roseburia. Next base: position 1,963 of record JAGAIK010000506.1, on the reverse strand, counting down.
AAGAAGAATCCGGCAAAATTCTTCGCCGATATCCTCCTGTAGCAGCATCTGCCGGAAGAGAAAATCATCCAACAAAATTGTGCCGCCTGTTTGCAAACCAGAGTAGTTCTACGGACAATGCTTCTTCACATCTTCCAGCGAAATCGTGCACTTATGTTTCATTACGATAGCCTTTAAATCTTCAAATTCCGGTTTTTCCTTCTCAATCCCGTACCCGCTGCTTTTTTTCACCCGGATATCTCCGTAGGAGGAATGGCGTGTCTCAAGGACAGACTCTAACTTGGCGCGTTCATAAAGCTGGTAGCGCACCCCTCTCGTGGTGGTATGCAGAAAGAACAGCACCGTAAACCTGTCCCGCTCCTCCGGCGGGCAGATACAGGTCAACAAAACCCCGGGACGGTTCTTTTTCATCTGCACCGGAGTGGTATACACATCTAACGCCCCGGCAGCCAAAAGAATTTCAACAGCAAGTCCAATGGCTTCCCCTGTCATATCGTCAAGGTTGCAGGAGATAGACAGCACAGTATCATCGCAGGGAAATTCATAATTCTCGTCATTAGAATTTTCTCCGGCAGAAGCAGCATGATTTTCCCCGGAAAAGCTTTCGCCGAGGAAAACACGGACACAGTTGGCAATTTCAAAATCCTTTTTTCCCATGCCGTAACCGATGGACTTCACGGAAAGAGGCGGCATGGAGGTAAATTTGGCGGCAAAATAGCGCAGAAGCGCAGCACCCGTGGGAGTACAGAGTTCGCCGGCAACAGCTCCGGTATAGCTTGGAATGTCTTTTAACAGTTCTGCGGTGGCAGGAGCAGGAACCGGGAGTACGCCGTGGGCGCATTTCACAAAACCGCTTCCCACGTGAACCGGGGAACAGAGCACTTCCTCCGGGGCAATCAAATAAAAAAGATAACAGCAGCCCACCACATCAGCCAGGGCGTCTAAGGAGCCCACCTCGTGAAAATGAATGTGCTCTAAAGTAGTCCGGTGCACCTTTGCTTCCGCATTGCCGAGAAGGGTATAGACAGCGGCGGCATCGGTTTTCACCTTCTCCGGCAGCGGAAGCGACTGGATTTCCTTTAAAATAGTGTGGTAATCCCGGTGAACATGTTCATGGGAATGCCCGTCCGGCTGGTGTTCGTGAACATGCTCATGGGAATGCCCGTCCGGCTGGTGCTCATGGGAATGTCCGTCCGGCTGGTGTTCATGGGAAGGGGCGGTAACTTCCTTCCGAAGGGAGGCTGTGCCTGTCTGACGGAGTGAGTCTTCCCCGTGGACAGAAACTGCCGCCGTATCAACCGCTTCTTCCTCCCCGTGGACAGAAACCGTCATATGAGTTCCACCTACACCGCACTTGACAGCAGGTTCTGCCTTAAGCGTAATGTCAAAGGGGGCAAATGCCTCGTTCATTTTCTGTAAAAACAGTTCTTTTTCACTGCAAATCTCATAGAGAGCCGCCATCAGCATATCTCCGGCAGCGCCCATATTGCATTCGATATAAAGGGTTTTCATTGTCCGTTACCTCCGATTTTGTGGTTTATCATACTGGCAAGATACCCCGCGCCGAAGCCGTTGTCGATATTTACCACGGAAACTCCGCTGGCACAGGAATTTAACATGGATAAAAGGGCGGAAAGTCCGCCGAAATTCGCACCGTAGCCGATACTGGTGGGGACGGCAATCACGGGGCAGTCGGTAAGTCCGCCGATGACGCTGGCAAGAGCGCCCTCCATGCCAGCCACAGCCACAATGGCATTGGCGGAGGAAAGGGTTTCCATGTTGGAGAGCAGACGGTGAAGTCCGGCAACGCCTACGTCATAGAGTCTGGTGACATGGTTTCCCAATGTTTCGGCGGTGAGAGCTGCCTCCTCCGCCACCGGGATATCGCTGGTTCCCCCTGTGGCAACCACGATATTGCCGGGGGCGGTAATTCGTTCCCGGCGGTTTACGATACCGATTTTGG
>JAGAIK010000043.1 GCA_017626625.1 Roseburia sp. | reverse complement strand
TTTTGATTCCTGTCTTTTCCCGCTCCTTTGCCTCAAGCTCTGCAAGCCAGGTTTTTCCCTCGGTTTTGGCGTTGCGGTACTTGTCCACCTCTTCGTTGTAGCCTTCTTTTATGATACCCCCTTCCCGGACGGAAACCGGAGGCTCTTCCCCGATGGACTCGTCAATGAGCTGATAAAGTTCCTCTAAGGTGTCCATTTCCGAACGGATTTCCTGCAGCTGGCTTCCCGAAAACTCCTGCAACAGGGTTTGGATGGGCGGCAGCATTCCAATGGAATTTTTAAAGGCAATCAAATCCCTGGGATTGGCGGACATATAAGTGACCCTGGTAATGAGGCGCTCTAAGTCGTAAATGGGGTTTAAGTATTCCCGCAGTTCTTCTCTCGTGATAACGCTCTGGTTCAGCTCTTCGATGGCGTCCTGGCGTTTCTCAATCTCTTCCCGATTAATCAGGGGCTGTTCCACAAAGGAGCGCAGCATCCGGGCACCCATGGCGGTTTTGGTTTTATCCAGCACCCACAACAGGGAGCCTCTTTTCTGTTTTTCCCGCAGGGTTTCCACCAGCTCTAAGTTTCTTCTGGTGGAGCTGTCGATTATCATGTATTTGCCTGTGGAATAAGGGTGAATGGAGGAAATATGTTCCAAAGAGGTTTTTTGCGTCTCAAGGAGATACCGCAGCAGGGCTCCGGCAGCAATGATGCCGCAGTCGTAATCCGCCAGCCCAAGCCCCTCTAAGCTTCTGACCTTAAAATGGTCCTTTAAGGTATTTTCTGCTGTTTCATCACTAAAATACCATGCTTCTAACGCATAAATTGTAATTCCAAGTCGATGCTTCATGTCGGATAAATCTACACCGCTCATATAAAAACTTTCGTTGCAGACAATTTCCGTGGGGGAAAATTTGTTGATTTCGTCAATTAATTTCCGCTCGCTGTCCACTTCCGTCACAAAATAGTCTCCGGTGGATACATCCGCTAAGGATACGCCGTATTTGTCCGCAAGGTAGACAATGCACATGATATAATTGTTCTTGCTCTCGTCTAACGCCTGAATATCCGTGTTGGTTCCCGGAGTGACAATGCGGATGACCTCACGTTTTACCAGCCCTTTTGCCAGCTTCGGGTCCTCCACCTGCTCACAGATTGCCACCTTATGTCCGTTTGCCACCAGTTTATTTAAGTATCCCTCTGCGGCATGGTAGGGAATTCCACACATGGGAGCCCGTTCCTCCGTGCCGCAGCTTTTTCCCGTCAGGGTCAGTTCCAGTTCCTTTGACACCGTAATGGCGTCATCGAAAAACATTTCGTAAAAGTCTCCCAAACGGTAAAATAAAATACAGTCCTTATATTCTTCTTTTGTCAGCAGATATTGCTGCATCATCGGTGTATATTCCGGCATGTTTCCTCTCTCTCATTCTGCCGCTGCTGCGGCGTTTCCCATTTTTTCTTTTTTGTAAAAATATAGTTTCATCCAAAGTCATGTATGGCGTTGGCTGCGATTGCCTCCGCCACTTTTAATCCGTCCATGGCGGCAGACATAATGCCCCCGGCATAGCCGGCGCCCTCCCCGCAGGGGTAAATCCCTTTGACGTTGGATTCAAAGGTTTCTCCCCGGTTGATTCGCACCGGGGAAGAGGTACGGCTCTCGATTCCCGACAAAATTGCATCTTTTCTGTCATAATTGGGAATGGCGTGGGAGAAATGTTTCATTCCCTCCATAAATGCCTCTTCTAATTCCTCCGGCAGAAGCCCCCGCAGGTTGCAGAGCACCGTTTCCCCTCTGGCAGCGCTTTCATAAGCTCCATATTGGGTGGAGGCGGTGTTGTTACAGTAATCTCCGAAAAGCTGTTGGGGAATTTTCCCTTTTCCTAAGGCGTAGGCGCGTTCCTCTAATACCTCCTGAAAACGGACGCCCAACAGGGCATTTTCCGGTTGGGAGGGACATAATTTTTTAAAATCCTCCGGCGTTACGGAAACGATAATGGCGCTGTTGGCATTTTTCCCGTCACGGGCGGCATAGCTCATGCCATTGACCGCCAGCCTTCCTTGTTCCGAAGAGGCGTTGACCACATAGCCTCCGGGGCACATACAAAAGGAATACACGCCCCGCTTGTTTGCTAAATTTGCCGTCAGTTTATAGGGGGCGGCGGGAAGCTCTCCTGCATACCGTTCCCCGTACTGGGTCAGGTTGATTTCTG
>JAGAIK010000505.1 GCA_017626625.1 Roseburia sp. | reverse complement strand
GGCGATTCTTCCATCGTCCATCTGCCTGTCGCCTAAAAGCTCCGCCACCTTCGCCTCTAACCGCTCCTTATAATCTTTCATAATGACCGGGGAACGCTCTTCAATGAAATCCACATAGGAAAGCATGGTGTCTAATTTCTCGCACAAATCCCTCTTTAAATGCTCTCCCTCTTTGATACGGCTCGCCACAAACTGTTCTGCAGCTCCCCGCAGCGCTTTTTCAAGACCTGCCCAGAGCGCTTCCTCGTCAATCCCCTGTTCCTCCATGGTAAATACTTCCGGATATTTTGAAAGGGTGCTGACACGGATGTCATTCTCTAACCCAAACTTCTCCGCCATGCTGTTTAAATGTTTCAAATATTCTGCCGCAAGGGTTTCGTTGTATTTTAATGCAAAATTATCTTCCGTAAAATCTTCATAGGAAATGAAGATATCCACCTTTCCCCGTTCCATATATTCCTTCAACAGGCTGCGGATGGCGCTCTCAAAAAAATTCAGCTTTTTCGGCATCTTGATGTTGATATCCAGATAACGGTGATTGACAGCTTTCATCTCCACCGTAAATTTTCGTTCCTCGTCCGCATACTCACATCTGCCGAAGCCGGTCATACTTTTAATCATGTTTTCCTCGTTTCTGTGCTGTCTTTTGACATAGTACTGCCAGTATGAATTAAGTCAATTAATTATAAAAGTATTTGAGGAATAAGTCAATACTGACTTATTCCTCAAAAAATTTCCTCCTGTTCAATTACTCTCTGTTATCCTTTAAGCATTCCACCATATCCACCCTTTTCACCTTACGGCGAAGCAGCCACAGGGAGCCGAAATAGCAGCCAACGGTCAAAAGTATGGAAATGATATAACTCTTCGGCTCAATGTAAGTGTCAATCAACATCACACCGTAGTCCACCATCAGCAAAAAGAAGGCGTGTGCCGCTGCATAAACACAGGGTACCGCCAGAAGGATTCCCAGCGGGAGCAGCACATGATGGGAGCGCAGCACTATCCTGTTAATCTGATTATCCCGGTATCCCAGTACCTTCAGCATTGATATATTGCTGCGGCATTCGGTAAGCAGCATATTCACCGCCACATAGACTGCGGCAACGCAGATAATCACACCTATTCCGATAATCATCTGGAGCATAAAGTCCATTTGTTTTGTCATGGCTTTCGCCTGCTCGGTGATATCGCTCCGCTGGCTCTCCTGTGCGATTTTTGCTTCCGGAACGGAAAGTACACGGTCGCTGACAAGGCAGTTGAATCTGTTTTTATCTAATCCCGTAAGGTCTGCGGCTAATTCTTTCGAGGTAATGATACATTTCTGCACATTGTTCTGAATGACGCCCGCAATCCTGATTTCTTTCTTTTCCAGGGAAAGCGGATTATAGACGGTCACCGTATCGCCCGCCTGCCAGCCCTGCGTCAACTGTACAAGACTTGTAATATAATACCCTGTTTCGATGGACACCTGTTCCCCCTCCTTATTCTTAAATGAAAGGTAAGGATTGCCATCTTCCGTACCAATGACAGAAAGCTTACTGCCGTCCGCATTTTCCACAGTGGAAACCAGCATAGTCTCGCCTCCATAAGGATTTTCCGTCAGCATCTCATTTAAAATATACTGGTGTTCATAACTTCCCATCTCATCCGCCGCCGTATTTCCCATATGGTCTATGGAATCAAAGAACCCCTGTCCTAACAGCATGATGAAAAAGCCTAAAAATACGCCCAAAAGAACCACAAAGCTCCGTGCAGGATTTCCAAGCAGGGAACGGCAGGCGAATTTTATGCGGAAAGAAACCTTTTTTCCCGCCAATATCCTTCGCATCCTCTTTTTTCCGCCATCTGCATTGCCGTTAAGGAGCAAAACCGTATCCTTTTTCAGCAGTTTGCGAACCGACAACAACGCCGCCAAAACATAGAGTGCGGTAGGGATTATCACACCAAGTGCAGCGTCAAACAGATTCAGATGCCCTGTCACACGCATAGGTTCATAATCCTGTAATCCCATTTCGCTCAAAGGCTGCGCCGCTAAGGCGGAGATAACCGCCGTCAGGATGCCTCCCAAAAGTCCCGGAATCACCGCAAATCCTGCATAATGAAGCATAAGCTGTCTTTTTTTATAGCCCAGCGCCGAAAGGGTTCCAATCATCCGCTGTTCTGATTTTACCTTACGGCTGATAATAATGCTGATTAAAACCACCGCTATCAAAGGAAGAATGCACAATAGCACATATGCCATGACAATAAACATTTGTGCCTGCTGCTCCACCATCGTAATACGGGGATTTTCTTCCGCCGCAGAATAGGAACGCATATAATACTGTTCATGTACCGCCTTGCGGAAACCTGTGATGTCACAGCCCTCGTGATACCGCACCAGATACTGGCAGCCCGTATCTCCCAGTCCTGCAAACTCGCTGTCCGTCATGTAACACAGATAAAACGTGGTAACATTTTTATAAGAATCGTCCTCGCTCTCCAACATGTACAGATAATCCGGGCGCTGCATAAAGCCGGTAACTGTATATTCCTTCTCACCGATTGTTATCCCCGTCCCGATTTCAATGTTATTTTCTACGGCATAGCCCTCGGAAATGACAATCTCATTATCCTCCGTGACATCCTTTCCCTGCGTCACCTCATAAATGTCCACACTTTCAGTTCTTCTGAAAATACGGGCGGTAACGCCGTCTGTTTCGATATTGATATACTGCTGCTCCTCTATGGTGACATCATAGGTATCTGCAAGATGTGTCAGTTCCTCTTTCGGAATTGGCATATAAGTGGTAAAATGTGCGTCTTCGATTTTGTTCCGCCCATAAAAATCCACACTGAAATCCAATATGGC
>JAGAIK010000504.1 GCA_017626625.1 Roseburia sp. | reverse complement strand
GGGGAGAGCTATATCAGCTCCAACGGAAATAAATGGGTGAGCATAGACACCGTGGAAAAAGCGAATCTGTGCATTAAAGCATTCAGCAATAATCAGTAAAAGGCAAAATACATGGAAGAGAAAACGTTAAAATTTGCGGCGGTCACTCTTTTTGTATTGATGGTGGGGGTGTGCATTGCACTCCCTCAGTTTCCCAAGATACATACAAGGGTGGAAGAGGCGAGAGAAGCGAAGGTCGCAGAAGAGGAATTTGCAGCCAGCCAGGAGGAGATGAAAGACCTGGCGATTATTAACACGGACGTGCCTGCGGACAGTTACGGAGGGCAGCTTAGCCTGCGCCTTCCGGAAGGGGTAGGGGAGAGCGATATCTATTTTACCAATGATTATGTGACCCAGACCATACGCATTGAGATACCGGGGACGGATAATAGTTATTTTGACAGCCACCCCATCAGCGGCAGCAGCAACCACATTGATACCTTATCCTATACCAGAAACGGGGAGCAGGGCGTCATAGAGATTGTGATGGACCGGGTGTATGAGTTAGAGACGACCTATGCCGACGGCAGTTTTCATTTTGAATTTTTGACACCGCAGGAAGTGTATGATAAAGTAGTTGTAATTGATGCGGGACACGGAGGCAGGGCGCCGGGAGCCACCAAGCAGGGGGTGAACGAGAAGGATATCGACCTTGCCATTGTGCTGCAACTGAAAAAAATATTTGAGGAAAGCGGAGAGAATATCGGCGTTTATTATACCAGGACGGACGACAGCAACCCCACCTTTGACCAGAGGGTGCAGTTAGCCAATAAGTCCGATGCCAATCTGTTTATCAGTATACATAACAATTCCACCGGAAGCGGCAGGATGTCCTCAGCCAACGGAACCTCCGTGATGTATGATGAGTCCGATGAAACAGGGAGAAGCCAGCGTCTTGCCCAGATTTGCGTGGACGAGGTGACAAGCCGGATTGGCAGCCGCAACAGGGGAGTTATGGAGGGAGACAGCATTTACATTATCCGTACCAGCGAGGTTCCCGTGGCACTGATTGAGGTGGGCTTTATGACCAACCGGGAGGAGCTTAAGCTGCTCTGCTCCGAGGACTATCAGAAAGAAACGGCGGAAGGAATTTATAACGCTATATTACAGGCGTTTGAAGAAGGGTATTAATACATGAATTTTGCTGTTTCCGGCGGAAAGAAAATTTACCTGCTTTTTGACGGAATGAGGCATCAGGAATAAAATCGGAAAGGTAAGGAAGGAAATTTGGCATGAAAAGAATCATATTTGCTACCGGAAATGCCGGGAAAATGAGGGAAATCAAAGAGATTATGGCGGATACAGGGGCAGAAATCCTGTCCATGAAGGAGGCAGGAATAGAGGCGGATATTGTGGAGGACGGCACAACCTTTGAGGAGAATGCGGTGATAAAGGCGAAGGCGGTTGCTGCATTTACCGATGACATTGTGTTGGCAGATGATTCCGGTTTAGAGGTGGATTACCTGAATAAGGAGCCAGGGGTATATTCCGCCCGCTATCTGGGGGAAGATACCTCCTATGACATTAAAAACCAGGCGATTTTAGACCGGCTTTCCGGGGTGCCTAAGGAGAAGCGCACGGCACGCTTTGTCTGCGCCATTGCGGCGGCAATGCCTGACGGGGAAGTGCTGGTGACAAGGGAAACCATAGAAGGGTATATCGGGGAGAAACCCGCCGGAGCCAATGGATTTGGATATGACCCCATTTTTTACGTGGAGGAATACGGCTGTTCTACCGCGGAACTTTCCGAAGAGCAGAAAAATGCCGTCAGCCACAGGGGAAAGGCGCTGCGGGCGATGAAAGAGCAGTTAAATCAGTACACTGGTTGATGTCATCTGCATTTCTAATGGGGATTAGAAATATTTAGGATACGAAGGATATCATATGAGAATACTGGTTGTGAGTGATACACATAAGAAACATGAAAATTTAAAAAAAGTGTTGGAGAATGTTTCACCGGTAGACCTTCTGATTCATTTGGGAGATGCAGAGGGGTACGAGGATATGATAGGTGAAATGGCGGGCTGCCCCATGGAGATTGTGGCGGGAAACAACGACTTTTTTTCAAGGCTTCCCAGGGAAAAGGAACTGGAAATAGGGAAATACAAGGTGCTGATTACCCATGGACACCACTATTATGTGGGAGCGGGT
>JAGAIK010000503.1 GCA_017626625.1 Roseburia sp. | reverse complement strand
TATCGTTTAGATACCATCAAAAATGTGGTTCTCCTTGACGAGGCATTGGAGTATGATGATTTGCAAAACAAGCTGGACAGAAACCGTGCCTGCCTGTGGGGCGTGTCCTTTCAAAATGAAAACCGACGGCATCTTGATAAGCTGACTATGACGCTGCAGGTTTACGAACCAACCGAAAACTATATCCTGGAACGATTGAAGCGTGAAGGCAGAGGCGGCACCGTGACAAAACTGGAGCGAAATATTTATCAATATGAAATCGAAGTGTTTGACTGCAATGAAATGCTGCCATGGATTCGCACCTTTATCGGCAGAATCCTTTCTTTGGAATGCACCGCCAAATCTGTGGAGCATCGTTTTTATTAGGATTTGCAGACCATGTATGAAATGTACACAACGGAGTAACCTATGGAACTATTTTCTGAAATCTACAACTGTTATTTTCAGGTGCTGAGACGCCTGTTACAGAACCAAAACGCAATGACAATACAGGAAATCCAAACGGAAATTTCCGATGACGTTTTCGGGGAAAGTCTGCTTTCCATCATTCCAAAAATCGAAGACGGCACATGGAATCTCTTTCAAAAGCAAGACGGACTTTACCTTTCCAAGCTGGGAAAAAATTTTTCCGTCCCTCTTTCCCATCTGCAAAAATCATATCTGAAAGCCCTGCTTTCTGACCCACGTATCCGGCTTTTTCTTGAACCGGAACAGTTTGACACGCTAAAGGAAATGCTAAAGACCGTGAACCCACTTTGGACGCAGGAGCAATTCTATTACTATGACCGTTTTGCTGACGGCGATCCTTACGATGACGAAAAATACCGCTGTAATTTCCGCACCTTGCTTCAGGCACAGAAATGCAATCAATTTGTAGACATTGACTACACCTCTCCAAGGGGAACCCGTGTACACCACCACTATGTCCCCTGCCGTCTGGAATATTCCGTGAAGAATGATAAATTCCGGCTGCTTGCCATAGAGCGCACCAGACAAAACAAAATGAAACTGGAGATTTTAAATGTCAGCCGTATTCAGCAATGTACCCTCATGGACGAAAAGCTTGCTGCGCCTCCGGACTTAAATCAGTTTATCCGTTCCTCCTACTACAGGGAACCTCTGAAACTGCGCATTGTCAATGAGCGGAATGCCTTAGAGCGGGCCATGCTTCATTTCGCCAACTATGAAAAAAACACCACAAAAATAGATGAGAACACCTATGAGTGCCTCATCTATTATAATCAAAGTATGGAAACGGAACTTCTGATTGAAGTCATGTCCTTTGGCCCTATGCTTACGGTTTTAGGTAATGAGCATTTTCTCAACCTTATAAAATCACGGCTCCGCAGGCAAATGAATCTGTTTAGCCCCGAATATCCACCGAAACATAGCTGACCGCCTTTTTCTTTATCACCGTGTCCGCTGTGTCACTGTCTTTTGCGGTCTGCCCTGTACCGGAAATTCCTACGCCCTTTTTCTGACCGTTAGAAATAAGCCAGACTTCTTTCCCTGTTTTATTCTGGTCGGTCTTACCGGTCTTTTCATCTGACACTTCCACCTTTGCCGCCTCTTTCATTGCCTGATTCGCTCCTTTAAGGCTGCTCATCTGTGCAGAAGAAACATCCGAGACCTTCTTCTCTATCTCTGCAAGCTCCCGTTCCTTTGCTTCCACATTGCCCCGGGGTGCGTCCTGCTTTATCTCTGCCCTGAGCACTCCGGCTCTTCCTTCTAATTTCACTTTCACGCTGTCGTGTGACTGCGCCTGTTTTAGGGACGTGCCCGCAGAAATCATGGCAGACATACCGATACCGGGAATTCCAATCCCTGTTTCCTGACTACTTGTGCTCTGAGCGCTTGCAGCCTGGGTTTCCGCCTTTTTCTGCTCCTGCTGCTGTTCTTTCTGTTTCTCCGCCAAATGCTGGCGCAACTGGTTATTCAGGTCGCTGATTTCCTGCTGAATCTCCTGACGCTTTTTCATTTTTTCTTCCACACTCATTTTATGGTCAGAAGAAATGTCCTGCATTTTTTTCTGGTTGTCCATAATCTGCTGTTGGATATTTTTCGTATACATATCCGTGGTGGGCGTAACCCGAAGCTGGTCGGCTTTTATGCTCATGCTCTGAATACTGCTAACTGCCATTTTCATAACCCTCCTTTTTCCCGATAAATGACGCTTCCCTGCTGCCTCTTCCAACGGTATGCCGTTCGGAAAAGACTTTTACCAAAGATGAAAATACAATCCGTATCTTATAAAAACACCTATCTAATATTTCGGACTATTTTGTTATTTTATGAAGAGTTTTCGCAAAAAAGTACCTCAAATTTCTTTCACAAACCACTCTGCCACCATCCGCTGCGCCTTCCTGCCATAGTAAATATCCTGATACTCCGTTCCCGCTTTGCTGATACGGCTACCCAGCCACAAGCCCGCTTCCTTCCCGGCTTCCGTCACATATCTCTGCCTCCTGCCGTTCTCATAGCGTTCCCCTGCCAGCCCCAGTTCCTGTACCCTGCGGAAAATTTCTGCTCCCGACGTCTTTTTAATCAGCTCCTCCTCCCGCAATTCATTCAATTTTTCCGCCAGTTCCGGAGCAAGATATTGGTCTGCATACGGAAATTTCTCTGCCTGCTCCCTGGTAATGGAAAAAGAGGATTTTTCCACACGCTTTCTTTCCTTTCGCTTCTTCTTTCCGGTATCTCCACAAAGCTGCTCCACTTCTTCAAATGTTCCAAAATAAAGCTTTTCCTTTGTCCCTCCTGTGTACTGCTTTATTTCTTCCAGAAAACGCTCGCCGTATTTCACAAATTTATTTTCACCTACACCGCTTACCGCAAGCATTTCCTCTTTGGTGAGGGGCAGACGAATACACATATCCACCAGTGTCTTATCGGAAAAAATGATGTACGGAGGCATTCCCTCCTGTCTGGCAATCTCCGTGCGCAGAGTGCGCAGCCGTTCAAAAAATTCCAGACCTTTGCTGTTTAAAATATCTGATTTTCTTTTTCCCGCGGAAGAACTCTGACTTACAGAATGTTTCGGTTCCTCCTTTGGCTCCTTTAAAATAATCTTCTGTGTTCCCTGTAAAATCTCATCCGCTTTGTCTGTCAGCTTCAGCAGCGCATATTTATCCCGCGTAGAAACCAGAAATCCGTCTACCAGCATTTGATTTATCAGGCGTTTTATTTTCTGTTCTCCCAAGGTTTTCAGACTGCCGAAAGACTTATAAGAGGAAACGCCATACTCCCTCAGCTTTGCCCTGTCATCTCCCGCTAAAGTACCCGCAACCACGTTTATGCCATATCTTCCTCTCAGCTCCCTGACGCAGGAAATAATTGTCTCTGCTTCTGATGTCATATCGGCGATGACAAATTCTTTTCGGCAGTTAGAACAGTTTTCGCAGCGCTCTGTGCTCTGTTCACCAAAATAATTCAGGATATATCTCCGCAGACAATTTGTTGTGAGACAATAATAATTCATGCTGCGCAAACGCTCTGCGTCCCTCTCACGGAGAGCCTCTAACTCTTCTTCTGCAAGTTCCGGGTTTTCCTCTTTACTTTCCAGTAAATACTGCGCAATCATTACATCCTGAGCAGAATACAGTAAATTGCACTCGGATGGTTCCCCGTCACGTCCCGCACGCCCTGCTTCCTGATAGTAGTTTTCCAGATTTTGCGGCATATTGTAATGAATGACAAACCGGACATTGGATTTGTCGATTCCCATGCCAAAGGCATTGGTTGCCACCATAACGGGGATTTTATCATAGACAAAATCCTCCTGGTTTAGCCTGCGTTCTTCGTTTGTCAGCCCTGCATGATATTTCGTCACGGAAACCCCTGCTGCAGCTATTTTTTCATAAAGCTGTTCCACATTTTTTCTGGTGGAGCAGTAAATAATGCCGCTTTCTTCTGCATGTTCCTTAAGATAATCCAGCACATACCCCGCCTTGTTTTTCGGAGTTTCCACCGCAAAAGAAAGGTTTTTCCGGTCAAAGCCCGTCACTAAAACTTCCGGCTCTTTCAGCCCCAGTACGCAGGAAATATCCTCCCTGACATTTTCCGTCGCTGTGGCGGTGAAGGCGCTGACAATGGGACGTGTCTTTAACTGTTTAAAAAATTGGACGATTTTCAGATAACTGGGGCGGAAATCCTGCCCCCACTGGGAAATACAGTGGGCTTCGTCCACGGTGAGCATGGAAATCTCCACCTGTGCGGCAAAGTTTAAAAACTCATAGGTTTCTAAACGCTCCGGTGCAGCGTAAATGATTTTATAGCGGCCTTCTGCGGCAAACTGCAATGCCTTCGTTATTTGGTTTTCTGTGAGGGAACTGTTGATATATGCAGCATGGATACCTGCCTGATTGAGGCTCTGAACCTGATCTTTCATCAGGGAGATAAGGGGTGAGATAACTAAGGTGATGCCGGGCAGAAGAAGCGCCGGGATTTGGTAACAGAGAGATTTTCCTGCTCCAGTGGGCATGATGCCAAGTGCGTCTCTGCCCTCTAGTATGGCGTCTATAATTTTTTCCTGTCCTTCCCGGAAAGTGTCATAGCCGAAATATTTTTTCAATGCCTGGTGTTTATTCATATGATAGTTTCTCCTTTTTGCATATGTGCCAAATTCAGATGCCTGCAATTCATATTTCTATTTTTGTCTTTTATGTTACCATATCTATGCTATTTTTTCAAAAGTATATTTAGAACAGGGAGGAAAATTTCGGATTCAGCTGTATGCGCCTTTCGATGAAAGACGGCAAAGCAGATTATGCGGAATTTACGGAAATGGTTGATTGCTACTGTGTTGCGGAGTGTCCAAAGAAGATTGCCATTCCGGATTTATTTGCGGATATGAACGCAAAACAGCAGCATCAGGACTGGAACAGCGACTGGTATTACATGGTGCATACGCAGAACGCAGGCAAAGCTTCAGACTGCATCAAATGCGGTAAGTGTGAGAAGGTCTGCCCGCAGCATTTAAACATCTGGAAGTTACTGGAAACAGTGGCAAAAGAATTTGAGAAGAAAGAGTAATTCCCTTTATTCTCTCCACAAAAGTGTGGATTCTGTCGAAAGAAGGCGATAGCCAGAGCCGCACTGCGAAGCGTCTGGCTATCAGCCATTCTAAATTGTGAACGTTTTTACATAGGGAGGTGGTTTGTTAGTTCCTGCCACCTCCTGTCATTTTTCAAAAATCCAAAACTTTCCTCCTCACGAAAACATTTCCGCAGATTTTCTTTTGTTTCTGCTATAAAGTCCGCTCTTAACTCCTTAAAGTCCATATGCTCATAAAGCATTGAGTCTCTGAACGCCCAGATTTGTTCCACACAGGAGAGCATTTCCTTCACCGTGGCAATCACCGTATCGGCATCTTTTTCCAGTGCTGCCAGTTCAAGTCCGCAGGAGACCTCATAATATTTCCCCATCTCAAAACAGGATGCCAGTTCCCTTTGTTTCTCTGTCAACCTGTGCGCCCGGTTTCTATCTCCTTCCCGCAGGGCAAGCTGGTACATCCCATGGAGTTCCATACTGGCTCTCTGATAATCCGAAAACAAGAGTTCTTCATACGCCTTATATGCCTCCCGAATCCGCCCGGTTTCAGCGTAAATCTGCGCCTGCTTTCTTTTTCTTTCCGGATTTTGAAGAGAGAAATATTCGAGATATTTTTCCGCTTCTCCGTACTGCTTTTTCCGCATATAAAATCCAACTAAAGAATCGGCTGCCCGAATCCGCACTGACTCATCCTCACTGTCTAATACACGTATATAGAGAGAACACAAATATTTGTCGTATTCTTCTTCCTGTGGGACCTCCTGTACTATGCGCTGCGCATCAAAAATAATCGCAAGATTCAAAAGCAACTGTTCGCAATTCGGATATTCCTCTAACTTTTTCTTCGCCCACAGAAAAGCTTCCTCATATGACTTTTCTTTCAATTTTAAATCCGCTTCGCAAACAATTTCATTTATCTCTTCCGCTGTCAATTCTTCGCGAAATGACAATAATGTGTCCAATGAAATATCCAGCAACCGGGCAATGGGCGCTAAGAGCGTAATATCAGGGCAGGAATTTTCATTTTCCCATTTGTTCACCGCCGGAGCCGTCACTCCAAGCCGTCCTGCCATTTCTTCCTGGGTCAGGTTCTTGATTTTTCTGTATTTTCTGATTGTTTTTCCTAATGACATAGAAGCATCTCCTTGTGATATTTTACATCGGCTTTCGCCAGGGTCGGTGTACATCAACGCTGATATAAGCATATCAGACAGATTTCACTCCGGCAACTGAGCCTCTGTTAAATATTTTGCAGGGAAATTAACTGGCGTTCATAATGTTGTCCGGTTCCTTTTAATTATCTTTCAGCTTCTGTTATTCTGCCAATTTATCCAGCGCTTCTATTATTTTTTCTTTTTCACCACTGCCATTCGTTTTAAATCTCAATAACGGAATTTCATACAACTGCAGGATATGGTGCTTAATTGTCAGTTCAAACATTTCTAATCTATCATCACTGCAAAAAAATATCATATAACCGCAATACACATTTATCAAACTAATCCTTCTTCAATAGCGTTAGCCAACGCACGTAACCTATTTACAGTTTTGTTTGCACCGCTTAAAATATAAATTGCATTTTCCGGAGAACGTTTATTATCCACCTCTTGCAAAATACCAATTTCATTTTTTGATAATGTTTCAAAAATATCCGTTAGTTCAATTAACGAAGGAGAAATATCTGTATCCCTCAACAATAAAAATAAATCGCGGGGAGAAAGTCCTCCCAGTTCCTCCTGTTCTTTGCAAAATCTGGACACAACTATTGAAATAATCTCCAGTTCTCTTCTCCTTGATGTAATAATTTCATCAAGTTCAGATATTCCATTAGGTGCCCTGAAAATAAGTGCAATCTCCTGTAAACTTAATCCCAACTCTTGGGAAGCACGCGCTATATCAACTAACTGTGCAACTGTAATCAACGCAAATGACTTCTTTTTAGCATGATTTCGAATCGTATCTCCACTAAAATCAGCCCCAATAATTGCAACATACTCAGATTTATTTTTATCCTTATGAGTATCTAACGCCACATCACTTACATCACTATGCGAAACATGACCACTTGACTTGGATTTCGCATCTACTATTGCAGTAATAGTTTTTTCATCGTCCTTCCATTTTACAACAACATCTGTATCTCCAGTCCCGCCGATTCTTTGTGCGTAAAATC
>JAGAIK010000502.1 GCA_017626625.1 Roseburia sp. | reverse complement strand
TTCAGGCTGTCTCCCTCCCGGTTCATAATCATATCCCGCTCCGCCTCCACATAGGCAGTGCCGTTGTACTGAATCCGGTTTAAGTACATGGTATAATCTTCAATTTCAATCCCAGAAACAAAATAACCGTTCTTTTCATAAGTCTTTAATATTTCCTGCTCGTTTCCCGAAACATCCGCAATCTTAATCTGGTACATAGGCACGGTCACATTGCCCGCTGCGTCCTCAAAAATATCTGCCTGGTTTGCAATGCCGTAGACGAAATCCTCCTGCATAAAACCTAAGGGCTTCACGTACTGGTTTCCGCCCTCGGTAATATCCATGCTCCCTCCGGTGGCAAAATTCATGACATGTATGGTGCTGCTTTTTTCTTCCTCCGTCCACGCAAACAGCCCCTTGGAATCTGACATGGCATAATTGCCGTCCTGCAGGTCTTTGATTAACTCCTTTACCTGCAAGGTATTCAAATCAATCTCATAAACGGTTCCCGCCATCATCAGGTAAAGGGAGCCGCTCTCATTGACGAACATCAACTGCCCTAATTCCGATTTCATCACCTCAAAGGATTTGTCGGAGGGAAGAAATACCAGTTCCTCGTTGGTATTCGAAAGTCCGTCATAGTGATAAACGGAAATTCCCACTTCCCCCTCGTGGGTTCCCCGGTTCATGTAGCCGTATACAATATAATCCACGCTTCCCGCTTCGTCGATGCTGACCACCTTAATGTCGTGGTTTCCGTTATTTTCCCTGCTGTCAATTCCCTCATATCCGCGGAAACTGAACACCTTTGCCAGATTATTCTCCGTCTCGTTATAGCACCACAGTTCTCCCTCCTGTACAAACGCCACGATGGTTCCCGCCTCGTTTGCCGCATACTCCACATCCTCCGAGCGGATTCCAAGCTGGATATAATTTTCATACAGCCCCGCCGTCTCCCCCCGGAAAATCTCATTGACGGTACGCTCAAAATTCAGCAGATACATCCGGTTTGAGGTGTAACGCACACGGTAATACTCCTCCACATTGAAATATTCGCTCTCGCCGTTTTCTCCAATGCTAGACACCACATATTCCAACACAATCACATTGTAGGTATCGGTCATCTCCTTGATAGAGGGCACAGGCACCGTAAAGGGCTCTCCCTCAAAATTTGCCCATGCCATCTGCTTTAAGGAAGAATTTAACGATACAAAATGCAGGGTGGTGTTGTCCCCTGTGGTCTTTTCCATATAGGTGGATAAAGTTCCGGAAGTCTCATCGTTAAAGGTCTTTTCATTGATCTCCTGCACAAATTCCAAGCATTCCGCGATGTGGTTTTCCTCCGGCTCCATAATTCTGGTATAATAGGAAATGCTTTTATCCCCGCTGTTTAATTTGATCAGCAGCAGGTATTCTTCCCCTTTCTGCAGCAGGTTTTGTATCTCAAGCTCCACATCTATCCTGCCCTTATCCTCCTGATATTCCGTCACATCCGCATTGGCAATCAGCCGTTCCCCGTCAAGGCTGCGGATTTCATAGGAAATGCCGTCCACTGCCGTCTGATAGGTTTTTATCTGCACGGACAGCCTGCGGCTCTCGTCCACCGGAGTAATGGTATCTCTCATATACGCCGCATTCATCTGGCTCTGATACCCGTACAACTCATTGATTTCCGTCTCTCCGGCAAACAAAGAAATAACCGGCAAAGTCGCTTCCGGCATTTCTGTAGTCAAATCTTCGTTTACATGGTTTGTCAGCATTTCAAAAATCATCACTGACACAAGAAATATCACAACTATAACGGCTGCTTTCACTGCACCTTTCTGCACGGCTGCCCCTCCTAAATCTATCTGAAATCCACAATCTCTATATTCACCAATTTCTTTTGCACAAACAACGCAGGCAAACCCGCAATACATCAGTGCACCAAAATTTTCCTATCAAACAAAGATAGCTACCGCATTTTTTTGCGATAGCTATATTGTATTCATTTTTCCATAAATCCGCAATAATTAAATGGCAATCTTTCTTTTTTCTTAATAAATGCAGTCCCTGCCCTTTGGCAAAAGCCTACCACCCGCGGCGGCACCTTCTGTGCCGGCATCTTCTGCGGTACATTTCATTGTTCAAAAGTACGCCGATGAGCGGGCGCATTCCATGCTGCGGCGGCGGGGGCGGTGTTCCGGGTCTCCCCGGCGGAGGCGGTGTCCCCGGTCTCCCCGGCGGCGGGGGCGTCATCATTCCTCCCCAGTACTGTTCTGCCTCCATATCCGGCTCCTGCTGCTCTAACCGTCCGTAAATCCGGTCAACCACCTGCTCTAACATCAGACGGTCGGGATATTCGTCAAACATGAGGCTGCCCTCGTACTCCATTTTATCGCATTCGTCCTCTACGATTTCGAGTATCCGTTTCACTTCCCGCGGATACAATTCTTTCATACGGTCCATATCCTTCTCATATTCCATCTCCGTCAGATATAAATTCTGCATGGGATAGGTCATATAAAAAGGCATTTTCGGAGCTCCTAACTGCATCCTGAAAAATTGTTCCTGATTATAGTCCACTCTATACTCCCTATAGATAACATCACTATATCTTATGAAAAAATCTTTTTCCCGTGCCTCCTTTTTAAGACAGCACCTCGATTTTCCGATAGCGTGCATATCCCTCATGGAGCATCGTTATCTCCACTTCCTCTGCACTTTCCTCTTTGCGGTGGGTAAATTCGTATAAATTATATTCCCCGTTTTGGTAGGCAAAATCCTCTCCGTTATCCTGGTAATGCACATAGCGTCCCTCTCCCGGAAATACCATAAGCTTTAGTACGTCTAACGGCGTCTCTCCCACATACTGCATCGGCTCAAAAGCAGGAAGTATCGTGCCCTCCTTCACAAACATCGGACAGGTATCCAAAGGCGCATCCACCATGTAATACTGTTTTCCTGCATAAGGCCTTTTCGTCTCAAAATCATACCAGGTACCCTCCGGCAGATAAACCAGTTTCTTTGTCATTCCCTGCTCTAACACCGGAGCCACTAACAGATTCTCTCCCACCAGAAATTCCCCGTTCAAATTCCAGGTTTCCGGGTCATTTTCATAATGGAGCACCAACGGTCTTATCACAGGCAGTCCCGTCTCCTCGCAGACATGGAATAAGTCGTAAAAATAGGGCAGCAGACGGTATCTCAGCTCGATAAATTTCCGGTTAATGGCGATGGTCTTTTCATCAAACTGCCACGGCTCCTGATAGGTACTTCCTTTCGAGGAATGATTGCGAAACAGCGGGGAAAACGCTCCCACCTGCACCCAGCGGCACAAAAGCTCCGGCGTACAGTCCGCTCCAAAGCCTCCCACGTCCGTTCCCGCAAAGGCAAATCCGCTCATTCCCAGGTTACATAGCTGGGGCACTGCCATCTGCAGATGCGCCCAAAGGCTCTGGTTATCCCCCGTCCATACGGTGGAGTATTTCTGGGTTCCCGCATAACATGCCCGGGTAATGACAAAGGGACGTTTTCCATCCACCCGCTTCAATCCCTCGTAGGTGGCTTTCGACATCAGATGCCCGTAAATATTGTGCATTGCCGCATGGGGCAGCGGCATATCTTCGTCGGTAAACATCACATCCTTTGGCAGCTCTCCCCGAAAGCTTGCAGGCTCATTCATATCATTCCATGTGCCCCGCACCCCAAGGTCTGTGAGAAATTTCTGGCTGCCTCCCCACCAGTCTCGCACCCCCGGTTTTCCAAAATCAGGATAAACGGCGTCTCCGGGCCAGACAGCATTGACGTAGACCTCACCCTCCGGCGTCTTTGCAAAATAATCTCCTGCAATGCCCTCATCATATTTCTCATACCCCTCGTCTAACTTCACCCCGGGGTCGATGATACAGACGGTTTTAAAGCCCTTTTCTGCAATCTCGGCAACGATGGCTCCCGGCTCCCCGAAGTCCTTGTTGTTCCAGGTAAATACCCGGTAGCCGTCCATATAGTCAATGTCAAAATGAATGGTGTCGCAGGGTATCTTAAGCTCCCTGTATTTCTCCGCAACCTCCCGGATATCCTCCGCCGATTCGTAGCCCCAGCGGGACTGATGATACCCT
The DNA here is from genome assembly GCA_017626625.1 of Roseburia sp. GTDB lineage: Bacteria > Bacillota > Clostridia > Lachnospirales > Lachnospiraceae > Roseburia. The sequence goes on along the minus strand of JAGAIK010000502.1, from coordinate 1,784 downwards.
AACGTCCAAAGCTGCGGCAGCGGCGTCCGCCCCGTCAGGTAGGTGTAGCCGGAAACAACGTCCGTCATCTTTTCTCCGGCAATCATATAGTAATCTAAGTTTCCCGCCTCGGCACCGTAATAGAAATAGCCTTCATTTTCTTTTCCGAGGTTAATATAAGATTTATAGGTGTTATCAAAAAACAGTCCGTACACCCCGCTGCCGCTTAAGGTAATCAGAAACGGAATGGACTTGTACAGTGCCCGGTAGCCCTCCGTATGCGCCAGGGGAATATCGGAGTTCCAGTTTTCATATTCGTAATCCCGCTTGTTTAAAAATCCGGTCTTATCTCCAAGCCCGTAAAATTTCTCGTCCCCCTGCATTTTTTTCACCACTTCCACCGGATAATGGAAGTCGCTTGCCTCCGGTACCTCATGTCCCTCTGCCTTTAAAAATTCAATAAAACGTTCACTGATTTGTTCGGTAAAGACACGTCCCTGCCGGTCGTCCTCACAGAGCAGCACACCGTCCGCCTTGTAAAAATCCACATAAAAGTTATCATAGACCTTTGCCGTCAGCTTCTCCGTGGAAACCACCAGCGCCTCCCCCTCCTGTTTTACCGTAAAGGTTACGTTCTGCGCCTTCTCACCCTCAATGGCTTTCGAACGGTGGTCTTTCGTCTCCCTCGGCAAAAATACATTGATGATTTCCGGTGTCAGGACACGGAGCGCCGCCTCGCCCTTTTCAAATGTGAGTTTTACCTCATTCCCCTCGGTTCTGTGTGAAATTAATTTTCCAAGCATACTGTTTCTCCCTCGTTCATTCCCAAATAATTCGTATCATTTATTTTCCTCATCATACAATATCTGCCTTTGAGAAGATACCCTTGAAAATGCAGACAAAATACACTGCAAATTCAACAAAAATCGCCGAAGATTTTATTTTGCAAGCTCCTGTAGTTCCTGCATTAAATCCAAATCGGACTGCTGCACCCGCATATTGGTGGTGATGGGTTCTTCCCCCGGTTTTGTCACCGTTATCTCCACAATCGTCCCCGCCGGAATGCCGCCGGAAAACGCCGCCCCTAAAAACGCCGAAAATTTCGGATGGTTCTGGGTAAATTTATTTTTTGCATTCATTATTTTCATAATGGAATTTGGATTCATCATAAAATGTTCTCTCCTTTTTCTCTTGTTATCCGCAGTTTCCCGCATATTCACCTAACGGGAAAAACGGTCTGTTTTCTATGTTTTTTATTATATAACAGAAGTAAAACGTTGTCTCGAAAATATGCGAAATTTAAGAAACATTTTCTATCGAAGCTTCTGCCTTTTCTTCGCCGGGATTTCAGTTTCCTCTCACAGCATTTTTTTCTTTTTGAAATAAAAAATCTCTAACACAATCACCATAAGGCTGATGATAATCACCGCCAGATAAGAATATTTCCAGCGAAACTCCGGCATATTGGGGAAGTTCATTCCATACCACCCGGCAATCAGCGTCAGGGGCAGAAAAATGGTGGTAACGATGGTAAGAAAGCTCATCACCTTATTCTGCTGCACTGCAATCAGCGACTGGTACAGTTCCCGTATCTGAATCAGATATTCCCGCAGCATTTCCACATGGTCATGAAGCCGCTCCGCACGCTTCACATAAAGCTGCCACAGGTTCTTTTCCTCCGGCGTCAATTTCTGCCCGTAGCTGCTCTGGACAAAATATCCCATATTAATCAACTGCTCATAATAAGAATGATACCTCGAAAGCCGTTTCCGGTACTGAATAATCGTTTCGTAAAAATGCTCGGG
>JAGAIK010000501.1 GCA_017626625.1 Roseburia sp. | reverse complement strand
TGGATGCGGTGAATGAGGAAGTGACAGCCTGCACGGAGCGGGACGAGGCGGTGCCGGAACTGTTAAGGCAGCAGGATATCTCCGCTTACCGCCAGTCGGTGTATATAGATAAATGTGCAGGTTTTCCGCTGTATCAGCGTACTGCCACAAAATATTATAAGTGCGGGGAAGATATGTTCCCGGATATGCTAGAGGCGCTCAGGTCTGCGGAGCACTTTATTTTCATGGAGTACTTCATTGTGGAAGAGGGGGAAATGTTTAACCGGATTGCAGACCTGTTAGAGGAAAAAGCAAAAGCAGGGGTAGACGTGCGGTTTATCTATGATGACGTGGGAAGCGTGAATACCCTGCCTGCCGGTTATTATAAGAAGCTTGAGGCAAGAGGCATCAAGTGTGTTGCCTTTAATCCGTTTCTGCCGCTGATTTCCGTGGTGATGAACAACAGAGACCACCGGAAGATTTTTGTGGTGGACGGAAAGGTAGGTTTTACCGGGGGGATTAATTTAGCGGATGAATATATCAACCGGGTGGAACGGTTTGGCTACTGGAAGGATTGCGGGATTCGCATTGAAGGGGAGGGTGTCTGGAGTCTTACCCTGATGTTCCTTGAAATGTGGAATTATATCAAGCGCTCCTCAGAAGATTATAACCGCTTTAAACCGGGAGTTTACCAGACAGAGGAATTTCCTCAGGACGGTTTTGTGCAGCCCTATGGGGACAGCCCCTTAGACCATGAGAATGTGGGGGAAAATATTTATCTGAATATCATCAGCCGGGCGAAGAATTATGTCTATATTTTCACCCCCTACCTCATTATCGACCATGAAATGTTAGTCTGTCTCTCCAATGCGGCGAAAAACGGGGTGGATGTGCGGATTGTCACACCGGGTGTCCCGGATAAAAAGACGGTATACCTGCTGTCCCAGTCCTACTATGAACCGCTGATTCGCGCCGGGGTGAAGATTTACCAATATACGCCGGGCTTTATCCACTCGAAATGCTTTGTCTGTGACGACGAGATTGCCACGGTGGGGACGGTCAATCTGGATTTCCGCAGTCTGTTCCTTCATTTTGAGTGCGGCGTCTGGATGTACAACTCCAAAGCTGTGATGGAGGTAAAGGAGGACTGCCTGGAGACCTTTGCCTGTTCCGAGGAAATCACTCTGGAGTTTTGCAGACGCCGCAATGTGACAGTCCGTGCCTTTCAGGGAATTATGCGTCTCTTTGCACCGTTACTGTAAGCGCCCGTGGGAAAGCCACCCGCCCCATGGAAAAGGGGCGTTTTTCAGGGAACGAAAAATAACAGTGTTTTTAAGAAATTATCTTTATATCCGGCGGCGGCAACGGAATCGTTATAGAGGATATCCACAGAACCGATTTCCTTTCCGTTCAATGTATAAATGACTTTTCCGGCAACGCCGTCCTTCTCCACCGGGGCTTCTACGGTTTCCGGCAGCTCGATTTTCTTCTGGATGCCGGAGAGGTCGGAGCCGTCGGTGCTCATATACTGGAAGGGACCTTTGTACCGGATTCCCACGACTTCTGCAATGCCCTTTTTCACAGGGAGAGCGGCGAGGGCTTCTTCGTTCTTATCTACAAATACCCGGCATTTACTGAACCCATAATTTAACAGTGTTTCGGAATCGGAAAAACGCACCTTGTAATCCGGGGCAGCCATAACTACGGCAATCAGCTCCATGCCGTCTTTTTCGGCGGTGGCGGAAACACAGTATTTTGCTAATCCGGTGGAACCGGTCTTTAAGCCGGTGGCGTACTGGTACTGCTTAATCAGTTTGTTGGTGTTGGTCAGACCAAATTCCGTGGTACCCTTTGCGGTGGTGTGGGTGATGTTTTCCATCCAAATCGTGCAGTAATCGTGAATCTGCGGGTATTTCGTAATCAGCTCCCGGGACATCAAAGCGATATCGTAGGCACTGGTCATGTGTCCGTCCACGTCAAGACCGCAGCAGTTGACGAAGGTGGTGTCCTTCATGCCGAGCCCCTTGGCGCGCTCGTTCATCTGACGGACAAATTCTTCCTCGGAACCGGAGATAAATTCCGCCATGGCAACGCAGGCGTCATTGGCGCTGGCGACGCTGATACATTTTAACATGGTATCCACGGTCTGGGTTTCCCCCGGCTCTAAGAATACCTGGGAGCCGCCCATGCTGGCGGCGTGCTCCGACACAGTTACAGTGTCGGTGAGGGAAATCTGGTTCTTTGCCAGAGCATCAAAAATCAGAATCATCGTCATGATTTTGGTAATGCTGGCGGGGTGGCGTATTTCATGGGAATTTTTTTCATAGATAACGGCTCCGGTGG
>JAGAIK010000500.1 GCA_017626625.1 Roseburia sp. | reverse complement strand
TTATACAAAATTTGAAAAATGTTCTAAATATGAACTACTGGCTTTTTGCCGGGGCTGTCCTGCGGTAGCAAGCGGCAGGAACGGGAATTTTTATGCAGCAGACCCGCAATGTTGGAAAGAGGTAATGTAATTATGAATGAAACAATTAAGACCATTTTACACCGTCGGGCAATCAGACGCTTTGACGCAAGGCAGATTGAAGAAGATAGTTTACAACAGATTTTACAGGCGGGGCTTTATGCTCCAAGTGCCGGAGGCAGGCAAGGCGTTATCTTTGCCGTATGCCAGGACAGGGAAGTCAATGAACGGTTAGGAAAAATCAAACGGGCAAATTCCAATCCCCGTATGGCAACGGCAACAAGCTATGTATCGAAAGAGCAGCCAAGTATTGCAGACGACCCGAAGCTGATAAATGCTTTTTATGACGCACCAACGGTTATTACTATGTTTGCACCGAAAAATTTTCTCTTTGCGGCAGAAGATTGTGCCGTTGCCGCTGAAAATATGATGTTGGCGGCAGATTCTCTGGGCGTTGGTTCCTGCTATATTGGACAGGGCTGGACAGCTTTTGCAGACACTTATGGACAGGAGATTTTGCATAAGTGGGAAATCCGAACAGATTATTATGCTGTTATGCAGCTTTTACTGGGCTACCCAAAAGCAGATGATAATCACCCTGCAGCAAAGCCGAGGAAGAATGACCGTGTATTAAGGTTTTAAAACAAATTTTCCTTCCTGCTTGACAAAAAGAGAAGAAAAGTATATGTTTATAACAGTGTTATATATCAGCGTTATATCGGGAGGTGAGACAATGAGCGCAGAAGAGCTGACAACACTTGAAGCGATTCACATGGCGGCGAAAGCCGAATTTCTGGAAAAAGGGTTTCAATCAGCTTCTCTGCGGAACATTGTCAAGACGGCAGGCGTGACCACAGGAGCCTTTTACGGCTACTATGACAGTACGGAAGAACTGTTTGAAGCTCTGGTGAGAGAACAGTATGATACTTTTATGGGTGCGTATAAGAAAACTATACAGGAATTTGGTGAAATGTCCCCGCAGAGGCAGATGGACAATTTAGGCACGTTTTCTTTTCAATGCGTACACGATATGCTTTTGTATGCCTATGATAACCTGACAGAATTTAAGCTGTTGCTTTGCTATTCGGATGGCACTCCTTTTGCCGGAATGCTGGATGAAATGGTGGAGATTGAAACAAAAGCAACACACGATTTTCAGGAGACGTTGGAGCGTATCGGAAAACCTTCCCCTATGATTGACCCGCAGTTGGAACATATTCTGATTACCGGGATGTTTAACGCATATTTTGAACTGATTATTCACGAAATACCGATGGAACAGGCGGAAATTTATCTGTCGCAGATGTGGGATTTCTACTGTGCGGGCTGGTATAAAATTATGGGACAATAGAATCTGTTTTTTTCAAGGATTCTATTATTTTTTAAACATAAGTTAGCAATAACTAACTTATGTTCGGAAAGGATAATCGGGAACGGCTGCAGCGTTTCCTTTATCATAAGAAATCAATATAAGGAGGTCTTATCTTTGAAAAAAGAATCCAATCTGAAAAAGCTTTTAGGCTATGCAGGAAATTACAGGTACTTAACGATAGCGTCATGGATTCTGAGCGCTTTAAGCGCTTTCGTGGCGCTGCTCCCTTTTGTGTACATCTGGAAGGTCATAAAGGAGGTTTTAGATGTCGCTCCGAATTACGGGGAGGCGCAGAATTTAACCCATAATGGCCAGATGGCAGTATTGTTTGCGGTTGCCGCAATTCTTATTTATGTGGCGGCGCTGATGTGCTCCCATCTGGCGGCGTTCCGTGTACAGGCAAATATCCGGACGAAAGCGATGCACCATATCGTGACCCTGCCAATGGGTTTTATGGACGGCATCGGCAGCGGTAAAATCAGAAAAACCGTGTATGAATCCAGTGCGGCAACGGAAACCTATCTTGCCCACCAGCTTCCTGACAAGGCGAATGCCCTTGCCACACCTGTGGGACTTCTGGTTCTGCTTCTGGTCTTTGACTGGAGATTGGGGCTGTTAAGCCTTCTGCCCATCGCTGCCGCATTTATTATCATGAGCGTGATGACAGGAAAGCGGATGGCAAAGAAGATGGAGGAGTACAATAATGCGCTGGCGCAGATGTCCAATGAGGCAGTGGAGTATGTCCGGGGCATTTCTGTTGTGAAAACCTTCGGTCAGTCCGTGTTCTCTTTTAAGCGTTTTAAGGAATCCATAGACAACTATGAAAAGTGGGTAATCGCATACACAAAGGATTTGCGCCTGCCCATGATGTTCTATACCACTTTGGTAAACGGCATTTTTGCGGTATTGATTGCGGCGGCGATGGTAATGACATCGGATGGTGTGACAAACGAATTTCTGTTGAACCTGATGTATTACATCATCATTACCCCGATTATCACGCTGACGCTGACCAAAATCATGTATGCCAGTGAGAATAAGTTAATCGTGGCGGATGCCATGTCCCGCATTGAAAGTATTTTAGAAATGAAGCCGCTGCCGGAGGCGGAGAATCCCAGACATCCGAAAGACAATTCCGTTGTGCTTGAAGGTGTCTCCTTCCGGTATAAGGATGCGGACAGAAATGCGCTGGAACATATTTCCCTTACGATCAAACCGGGGGAGCATATTGCCCTTGTGGGACCTTCCGGCGGGGGGAAAACCACTCTTGCAAGCGTTGTGGCAAGGTTCTGGGACGTAAGCAGCGGTTCTGTCAAAATCGGCGGTGTGGACGTAAAAAATATCTCAAAGGAAGAACTGATGAATACGGTATCCTTCGTATTTCAGGATTCCAAGCTGTTAAAAACCTCTATCCTTGAAAATGTGCGGATGGCAAGACCGGACGCCACCCGGGAAGAAGCTTTAAAAGCACTTCATGATGCACAGTGTGATGATATCCTCGAAAAACTGCCGGAGGGGGTAGATACTATGGTAGGGGCGAAGGGTGTGTACCTGTCGGGGGGAGAACAGCAGAGAATCTCCATTGCCCGCGTCATGCTGAAAAATTCCCCGATTCTCATATTAGATGAGGCAACGGCATTTGCTGACCCGGACAACGAAGCAAAAGTACAGGCGGCATTTAATGTGCTTTCAAAGGGAAAAACGGTGCTGATGATTGCACACAGGCTGTCTACGGTCACAGGCGCAGACAGAATTGTGGTCATAAAGGACGGAACAATCGCAGACAGCGGAACCCATGAACAGTTAAAGGATAAGGACGGACTATATGCCGGAATGTGGAAACAGTATAACAAGGCGGCAAAATGGAAGGTAGGTGCTGTAAATGATTGAAAAATTAAAACACACCTTTGCTCTTTCGGACCAGGGGGCAAAGGATATGGTAAAGGCGTTTCTCGCCTGTATTTTACATAATATTTCCCTGATGGTTCCCGTGGTGCTTCTGTACAGTCTCATCAGTGATTTGTTAGAGGGAGGAATACCGGAAGGGAAAGGCACCTTCTATATCGTGGGAACTGTCATCGCCCTTGGACTCATATTTTTTACCTATTATATTCAGTATAACGCTACCTTTTTTGCCACCTATGTGGAAAGCGGTGTGCGCAGACTTACCCTTGCGGAAAAGTTAAGAAAAATCCCGTTGTCCTTTTTCGGAAAGAAGGATTTGACAGACTTAACGAACGTTATTATGGGAGACTGCGCTTCGTTAGAAAGCGGGTTGTCCCACTGGGTACCGGAGCTGATTGGTTCGGTGATTTCCACCCTGCTGATTGCCGTCGGTATCTTTATTTTCAACTGGAAAATGGCACTTGCCTCTCTGTGGGTACTGCCCGTTTCCTTCGGTATTCTGCTTCTCACCTCCGGAATTATGGGAAAGACAGAGCGGAAGGTGCAGGAGGCAAAGCTGTCTTGCGCTGACGGGATACAGGAGTGCTTAGAAGCAGTAAGGGATTTGAAAGCGAACAATGCAGAAGCGGAGTATTTAAAAGGACTGGACCGGAAAATCAAAGCAGAAGAAAAGGAGACGATTGTCAGCGAGCTGACTCATGCGGTATGCAATACCTCTGCCCGTATGGTGTTAAAACTGGGAATTGCCACCACGGTTCTGGTGGGCGGAATGCTGCTGGTGGACGGACAGATTACCCTGCTTACGCTGTTTGCCTTCCTGATACTGGTTTCCCGTTTGTACGACCCGCTGATTGCAGCTTTGGATAATCTGGTGGCGGTGATGATGATGCTGAATATCCAGTGCAAACGGATGGATGAGATTTTAAGCTATCCGGAGCAGGAGGGTACAGACCGACTGACAAACAAAGGATATGACATTACCTTTGACCATGTGGGATTTTCTTACAACAGCGGAGAAACGGTGTTAAAGGATGTGTCCTTTACCGCAAAGCAGGGAGAGATCACGGCTTTGGTAGGTCCCTCCGGCGGCGGAAAGACCACGGTATCCCGCCTTGCGGCAAGGTTCTGGGAGATACAGAAAGGGAAAATCAGCGTAGGCGGTATGGATGTCTCTAAAATTGAACCGGAGACGCTGCTGTCCCTTTACTCCATCGTATTTCAGGATGTAACCCTGTTTAATAATACGGTGATGGAAAATATCCGTTTGGGACGGAAGGACGCTACTGACGAGGAGGTTCTTGCAGCGGCAAGGCTGGCAAATGTAGATGAATTTGCCGAGAAGCTGCCTGACAGGTGGAATACCCTGATAGGTGAAAACGGCTGTGAGCTTTCGGGCGGGGAACGCCAGCGTATCTCCATTGCAAGGGCATTCCTGAAAGACGCTCCGATTATTCTGCTGGATGAAGCGACGGCTTCCCTTGATGTGGAAAATGAGACGCTGATTCAGGAATCCCTGTCAAGGCTGATTGAGAACAAGACCGTGCTGATTATTGCTCATCGTATGCGTACCGTGGCGGGAGCAGATAAAATCGTGGTTCTCTCGGACGGAACCGTGGCGGAGCAGGGCGATTCCGATACGCTTATCAGGAAAAACGGTATCTATGCTCATATGGTACAGCTCCAGACCCAGAGCCAGAACTGGGTGATGGAGTAAAGAAAGCCCGTATGATATAATGAACGCAAAAGTAGTGTTCCTATGCAAGTTTCAGCGAAACTTGGAATGCGCAAAAAGCGTGCGCGGTAATTAGGATATAATATAGATATTTCAAAATGACTTTCAGAAGGAGGAGATACCTATGAAATTTTATACATTTGGACATCAGAATAATCCTGTGCTTTTACTGCTGCCCGGTACGTGCTGCCATTGGAAGCGCAATTTTGGACCAGGGCGGCGGATTGTCCGCCCGGCTGCAGGCAAAACTGATTTCCGGCGTGCTCCATGGCATGTTCCAAAAGGGCAGGCTGCCGGGGTGGATGCAGAAACGGCTGGAAAAGAAAGCGCCGGAAGAACGGGTGTATATGGAACGGATGATGGAGATGTTTGGAATCGGCTCCACAGATATGGCGTTTGTCCGGAAGAAAAGCATTTGCAGCCAATTCTATTCCGACCTGGTGACACCGTTAGGGGACGGCATTTCTGTCCCCGGCACCGTGGTGTATATCTTTTATGCCGTAAAGATGGGAGAACAGTATGAGGCACGTTACCGCCAGCACTTCAAAGAACCGGACATCCGTCGCTTTGATATGCAGCACGAGGAGCTTCTGGTCTGCTATCCCCGGCAGTGGGTCGACGAAGTGCGCCGATGCTGTGATATTACACATATCTAAAATTCTAACTGTATACATAAGGTGTGTCGCAAAGCCCTATTTTCAGGGGCATATATATCCCTTTGATTTTTCGTTCTTGACAACAGTGCATTGTCCTGCTAAAATAATAACAACGTTATGAAACGATGTTATGAATTAAAATTATCAATACTGTATGCGGTGGGTGTAGTTTGCTAAATTGCAGATAGTGTGTATGCGGAGTGCACAGGGAGGTATCAGCGTGAGAAAACGGGTAGAGGGTGTGCAGGAGAAAATACTGGAGTGTGCCATAGAGGAATTTTTAGAAAAAGGCTATACGGATGCTTCTTTACGCAGCATTGCGGAAAAAGCAGGAACCAGTACCAACTCCATCTATGTCCGCTTTGGAGATAAGGAAGGACTGTTTTACGTCATTGTGGAACCTGTGATTGCGGAATTGAAGGGGATGTTTCAGAACATTCAGGAAACCTTCCATTCCTTTGATAAAGAAACCCAGCAGCGTGAAGTTGGACAATATTCAGCGGATGAAATGCTGCATATGGTGGACTACATCTATGACCATTTTGATGTGTTCCGTCTCCTTTTGGACGCTTCCTATGGTACGAAATTTCATAACTTTGTAGACTGGATGGTGTCCATCGAGGAGGAGTATACCTGGAAATGGATGGAGGTTACAGGTTATGCGCCCAAGAAAGAGGGAGCGATAACGAAGGATTTGCTTCACATGGTGTTCACGTCTTACTTTGAGGGTATTTTTGAGGTGGTTCGTCATGGGATAGAACGTGAAGAGGCTAAAAAATATGTTGATATGCTTGGAAACTACCATCGCGCAGGATTTTACCATATAGCGAACGGAGGATAAAAGAATGAAGGATGGGGAGTTAATTGGAAAAGTACATAACTCTGTTTATCAGCAATGCCAGAAAAGAGGATATGCTGCACCGGTGGATGTATTGATGAATGTCGGC
>JAGAIK010000499.1 GCA_017626625.1 Roseburia sp. | reverse complement strand
CTCAGAAACGCTCTCAGAGGATTCCTCTGTATCAGAAACGCTTTCCGAAGCCTCCTCTGTGTCAGAAACTTCTTTTTCCTCAGAAACGCTCTCAGAGGATTCCTCTGAACCCTCCGCGCTTTCCAGAATTTCCGTACTTTCTTCTATCGCGGCGCTCTCTGTAGCTTCAACGTCCTCTGAAGAACCGGCAGATATATTCTCTGCGCTCTCCGCTGCCTGTACCTGCAGTATTCCGTAACTGCCCTGCGGTATCAGAGTAACCGTCATTACCAGCACCAGTAACCACGCCAATATTTTCTGCTTTATACCTCTCATGCTAATGACCCTGTCCTTTCATAACCTTTTCCTGCTTTCTTTTGTAGTGTAAGCTCTTACATTCTGGTTTAAAAAATTTCCTCCTTGTTTTATTTGTCATTATCCATAACTTACTCACTTTCATACACCATTTTATGTAGGCTTTGCACTATTAATTTCTTTGGCATTTTCTATTATACCTGATTTTTTTCCGATTACCACGAAAATTTTCGCCGTCCGATTTGTGCATAATTGCCATAAAAAACGCTGTTTTTGAAAGCGTTTACATTGTGTGCGCGTGCACGCATTGCGCAACCCTGTGCGCAATTTTTATTTCTACGTTCGCCGCCGAATTTTTCATCAAAATTTTGTGAATATTTCCCAGATATGGGTAGAAAAATGAGAGGGATTCTTTTATAAAATTAGACATTTCGCCTATATCATCAGCTTATCCCTGATAATCTTCCATTCTCTTTCTCAACCCTAAGGTAACGGAAAAATCAGGGTTTTCGGCAACAAGGACAGAGACGCTTACCCCTGTCATCCAGGGCTGTCCGTTGATGAATTTCTCCAGCCTCCCCGCCAACGCCGCACTGCCCTTTGCGATGCCGCCGCTTAAAATCACGCATTCCGGGTCATAAGCGTAAACCAGATTTAAAACGCCCGCCTCATAGTAGCCAATGAGCCGTTCCACCTGTTCTTTCGCAAAAGCATCCCCCTTTTCCGCCGCCGCAAAAATGCTTTTCATGGTCAGCTCTCCTTCTGTGGAAAGGGTACTCTCCGCAAATCCCGGCTCCTTCTTCACGGAATCGGTAAATTCCGCCGCCCCCGCATAGGCCTCCAAGCAGCCATATGCGCCGCAGTTGCACTTCCTGCCCTTTATCTGAATGACGGAATGCCCGCCCATAATTCCGGCACGGTAATGGCTTCCCCGCAGCAGCCTGCCGTCTATGACCGCCGCTGTCCCGATTCCTGTGCCTAGAATCATCATGACAGCATTTTTCTTTCCCACGGCACAGCCGTATGCCGTCTCTCCCAGCAGCGCCGCATTGGCGTCATTTTCCATCACCAGCGGACAGCCAAAGGTGCGGCTGCACCATTCCTGAAAGTCGAAGCCCTCCGCATTCTTAAATTTTTTGTTTACCGTAAGCAGCCGTTTTCTCTCGGAATCCACGATACCGGGAAGGGCTATTCCCATGATATCCGGTTTTTCCTGCGTCCTCTGCAAAATATGCTCCTGCACCCGCACAAGCGCCTGCTCCATGCCCCGGTCGGAATAAGACGGAATACTCTCCGTCCAGAGGGCTTCCTTCTTTCCCTTTTCAAACGCCGCCATTTTTATATTTGTTCCGCCAAAATCAATCGCTAATTCCATACTCTCACCCCGGCGCAGATTACGCCTGTCCTTTCTTTCCTGTAAAATAAACCGGGCTGCCGCATTAAGACCTGAGCACACAGGATATCGTAAACGGTACGATATCCGGCGGTGTCTCTCTCAATGCCACAGCCCGGTTTCAAACACGCTCTAATGTGAAAAAAGTAATATGACAGCTCCCAGCACCACAAGCACAATTCCCGTCGCCCTGTTGAGGGTTTTCGGTGTTGCCTTATTGGCAAACACAGCGGCAACCCTCGCCCAGAGAAAGGTAAATACCACACACAGGGTAAAAACCAGCCAGTCCGGCGGACCGCTGATGGCGAAATGGGAGCACGCCCCGGTGAATGCGGTAAACGCCATAATAAAGACGCTGGTTCCCACTGCGGTTTTCAGCTCATACCCCAGCACCGTTGTTAAAATCAGCAGCATCATCATACCGCCCCCGGCGCCCACAAACCCGCAGATAAAACCTATCAGAATGCCGCACACCACGGACTGTACCGCCCGCTTTTTTGCGGAAACGCCCTGCATAGCTTCCTTGGTGGTCATCACCGGCTTGACAATGAATTTGATGCCCAGCAGGAAAGTCATAAATACAGAGAAATTTCCCATTGTCGCCGGAGGAACAAGGCTTGCCACATAGCTTCCCACCACGGTGAAAACCAGAACGCTCACCATCATAATCAAACCGTTTTTGATGTCCAGATTTTTATTTTTGCCATAGGTATATGCAGAAATGGCACTCGCCAGCACATCCGATGACAGGGCAATCCCCACCGCCAGATAGGGGTCCATATCAAGAAATGTAATCAGCATCGGACTGATGACGGCAGCGGCGCTCATGCCTGCAAAACCTGTCCCCAGCCCTGCGCCCATGCCCGCAAAAAAGGTCACTATGACCGTTAATAAAATATCCATATTACTTCATCTTTCTGTTACAGTTCGCAGTTGTTTACGGTACGTGGGAATGGAATTACGTCACGGATATTAGACATACCGGTAAGATACATCACACAGCGCTCAAAGCCCAGACCGAAGCCTGCATGTCTTGCGGAGCCGTATTTCCGGAGGTCTAAATAAAACGCATAGTCCTCCTCTTTTAAGCCCAGTTCATTGATTCTTGCCAACAGCTTCTCGTAGTCATCCTCTCTCTGGCTGCCTCCGATAATCTCTCCAATCCCCGGCACCAGGCAGTCTACCGCCGCAACGGTTTTGCCGTCCTCGTTGAGTTTCATGTAAAATGCCTTAATCTCCTTCGGGTAGTCCGTCACAAAGACCGGACGCTTGTACACT
>JAGAIK010000498.1 GCA_017626625.1 Roseburia sp. | reverse complement strand
TCTTTTTCTTTTGTTACTTCAACAACTTCCTCGTCAATGTTATCCATGTCCTCCGCAGATACATAATTCTCATAAATCTCCACCTGCTCCACAAATTCCATGTCAAGGACTCCGGTCCGGTAGGAAAGCTCCGTTTCCTCCTCCGGCTCCTCTGCCAGCGCTGCCGCTAACTGCATACCTGTCACAGCAATAACTCCGGCGCTAAGCCCTCCCGCCTGCTGTCCGTCTGTGGCAGACATGATGTCTCCTGCTGCGGCAGATGCACCCGCAAATCTCGTTTCTCCCTCTGCGGAAATCTTCTCAGATGCCTCTTCTGTCCCTGTGGCAGAAGTCCCCACAAGCTGTGCCTGCATCACACCGCTGATATGGGAAACGTCTGCTCCAAGCTCTGTGGTGTAAGCCTCTCCGCCCTCTGCCTTATCCTTCACCTTATTCAGAAATGTATTCACTTCTTCCAGCGAGCGGAAGTTTCCCCGATAATCGTCAATGGCTACCGTATAAACCCGCTCGCCGGAGGATATCACCTTGCCCTTTAAGGACTGTTTTACTGCCTCCTTTAACTCCGTCTCCCGCAGCAGTCCCACAAAAGGCTTTCTTTCAGTATCTGCATTCCAGTCGAAATCCATACATAATTTTTCATCTGTTTCTGACGCTAACTCCCGCCTGGCAGCGCAGATGATTCCTTTTACATCCACATTCCCCGAGGTGTATCCCACAAGCTGTCCGTCTATCCGCACACTCTGATATGGCTGTCCAATGCTGACTTCCTGTGAAGCGGAAGTTCCCGCCAGTACCAGCAGCAAAATTCCCGTCGCCGCAGCGCCTGCTGCCGCCTTTCCCGAAAATGTTATCTTCTGCATTAGAATTTATCCTTTAACTCCAATATTTTTTCAATGGTCTGTTCCACATTCAACCGATTTTCATCCACAATAAAATCTGCATATTTCTCGTATAAAGGTACCCGTTCCTCATAGAGTCCCCGCAAATCCTGACCGTCTTTTAACACCACGCCTCTTCCCCGGATGTCGCTCAAACGTTTCTCTAACGTGTCATAGGGCAATTTCAGATAAATAATATTTCCTATCTCTTTTAAATGATTCATCGCCTCCGTGCCGTATACCACGCTGCCTCCGGTGGCAATCACAGCCCGTTCCGCAAAAATGCCGCTGTTGATGCGGTTCTCCACCTCAATAAAGCCCTCCGTACCCACCTCGGCAATAATCTCATGCAATAGCTTTTTTTCTTTTTCCTGTATCACTAAATCCGCATCGATAAACTGGTATCCCAGTACCTTTGCAAGAACTACGCCGACGGTGCTTTTCCCCACTCCCGGCATTCCAATCAGTACAATATTACTTTTCTTCACAAAAATCTCTCCCGTCTGTTCCTGACACCGGACTTTTTCCGGGTTTTTCCTGTCTCATAGAATCGGAAAAAGGCATCTGAATTATTTCCCCCCAAAATAATTCAGATACCCCGCCTTCTTACTGTAATTCTGTTGCGTTTTCCGTGGCATTCACTGTCTCTGTGCTTTCCTCTACTGTGGTAAACAGATTATCAAAGCTGACGGCTTTCCACACTCCTTCGTCCAGCTTCCATTTGTCCGCTTCCTTCCAGCCTGCCAATGTCTCCTCGTAAAAATCGTCCTGACGCTCTGAAATGAGGGTCTGGCGTGTCTTTTCCGTCGCCTCTTCGTCCAGTTCCGAATCGATACGTGCAACAAAATATCCGTTCTCCGTCTCAACCGCTCCTGTGGTTTCTCCCTCCTTCAGGTCTTTGATGGCGGCAAACAAGTCCTCGTCCGTGCCCTCTCCGTCCTGGGTAAAGGTGGCGGTATTTACGTTATATCCATATGCCTCTGCGGCATCCTCTAAGCTCTCGGTCTTTATGGCTTCTGCAAATTCCTCTGCTTTTTCTTTTACTGCTGATGCCGCATCCTCAGTGCTCTCGGTACCTTCCACACTCTCGGTGGAATCCACGCCTACCACGCCTGTCATGCTGCTCTCGGAAAATGCCACATAGCTGTAGCTGCTGGTCTTTGCCTCTTCATCGCTGACTTCGGTGTCTGCCTCCGCCACAATAGCCTCCCGCATTTTACTCTGAATGGTGGTCAGTGTCAGATATTCCTCCACGATTTCCTGGGTTGCTCCAAGGGCGTCAATGGCATCCTGGCTGTTATCGCTCATAAACGTTTCCGCCGCCGCTGTAATCGCTGCCTTTTCCTCATCGCTTACACTGATTCCGTAATCCTCCATATGAAGCTGCAGCGTATACATCTCCTGTATGGAATTAATGGCATCCTCCTTAAAGCTTTCCTCCATGGTAGTGCCGCTTCCATACATATCACTTGTCCATACGGTATCTCCAAAGAGCTGCCGGTAAAAATCATCTGCATTTGCCTGCTGTAATCTCACCGCAAAATTGGCAACGCCTAACTTCACCGGTTCTCCATTTAACGTGGCTACGGTCTTATCTTTATCTACTCCGCCGCACCCTGCTAAGAGGGATACTGCTGTTATCATGCTTACAAAAAGCGCTGTGATTCTTTTTAATCTCATAAGTTCCTCCTGCAATCCCGCAAAATAAAATGTTTCCGGGACAATTACTTGTTCCATTATAGTGCTTTTTTCCATGTACCGCAAGATATTTTTGCATTTCACCATTTCTTCACAATTTTCCGGAGAAAAAGCAGATATTCCCTACGGGAATAACAATTTTTCCGGGGAAAAGGCAGGTATTTCCTACGGAAATAACAATTTCTCCCCTGCCTCCGTGAGGAATGTCTCTAAAATCTCAAGGGCATCCACATTTTTATCTCTGGAATTTTTCTTTAAAAAATAGGTAAAATACGGTGCTTTTGCGTCTGCGGTAAATTTCAGGTTATTCCCATAGGAAGCCACAAATTCCGGCAGCTTCGCCACATCAATTTTGGCTCTTTCATACAAGGTAAATTTCAGCGTTTCCCCCTTCTGTGCCACCTCGGTAAAATAAACCTTGTGCGCCATGGTCTTTATTTTCGCAATGAACAGCAGATTTTCCACGGATTTCGGCAAATCCCCGAAGCGGTCAATCAATTCTTCCACAATCTCCTCCGCCTCTTCCTCCGTCTCGATTTCTGCAATCCTCTTGTAAATATCTAACTTCTGCACTTCATTCGGAATATAGCCCATGGGAATGTAGGCGTCAATGTCGATATCAATGGAGGTATCAAAGCTTTCCTCCACCTTCTCCCCCTTCGCCTCTTTCACCGCTTCATTTAACATCTTGCAGTACAAATCGTAGCCCACCGCTTCCATATGACCGTGCTGCTCCGCGCCCAACAGATTTCCCGCCCCGCGGATTTCCAAATCCCGCATGGCTATCTTAAAGCCGCTGCCAAGCTCCGTATATTCTTTGATTGCCGCAAGGCGTTTCTCCGCAATCTCCTTTAACATCTTATCCCGCCTGTACATCAGAAAAGCGTAAGCGGTACGGTTCGAACGCCCCACACGTCCCCTCAACTGGTAAAGCTGGGACAGCCCCATGTTGTCCGCATCGTGAATAATCATGGTGTTGACGTTGGAAATATCCAATCCCGTCTCTATAATCGTGGTGGAAACTAACACGTCAATTTCCCCGTTAATGAAGCGGTACATAATATTTTCCAGTTCCGTCTCCTTCATCTGCCCGTGGGCATACGCCACATTTGCCTCCGGCACCAGCTCCGCAATCTTTGCCGCCACGTCGCCGATTTCCTTCACACGGTTATAAACATAATACGCCTGACCGCCTCTGGCAAGCTCCCTCGATATCGCCTCCCGCACCAGTTCCTCGTTAAATTCCATAACATAGGTCTGGATAGGGACACGGTCCATGGGTGGCTCCTCTAACACGCTCATATCCCGGATTCCGATTAAACTCATGTGCAGCGTTCTGGGAATCGGGGTTGCCGTCAAGGTCAGCACGTCAATATCCGTCTTGAGCTGTTTGATTTTCTCCTTGTGGGTGACGCCAAAGCGCTGCTCCTCGTCAATCATCAGAAGCCCCAAATCCTTGTATACCACATCTTTTGACAACAGCCTGTGGGTTCCGATGACAATATCTACCCTGCCTTTTTTTAGTCCCTCGATGGTCTTTTTCTGCTCCGCCGGACTTCGGAAACGGCAGAGCAAATCCACATTGACCGGAAAATCCTTCATGCGCTGGGCGAAATTGTTGTAATGCTGCTGGGCTAAAATGGTGGTCGGCACTAAAAACGCCACCTGCATGCCGTCCTGCACCGCCTTAAACGCCGCCCGGATGGCAATTTCCGTCTTTCCGTAGCCCACATCTCCGCAAATAAGGCGGTCCATGATTTTCGGGCTTTCCATATCCCTTTTCGTGGCTTCGATGGCAAGCTCCTGGTCCTCCGTCTCCTCAAAAGGAAACATTTCCTCAAACTCCCTCTGCCACACCGTATCCGGTCCGTAGACAAAGCCGTTTTTGCTCTGGCGCTCGGCATAAAGTTTCACCAAATCTCCGGCAATCTCTTTGACTGCCCCCCGGACCTTCGTCTTGGTCTTGTTCCACTCCTGCCCGCCTAATTTATTCAATTTGGGCTTTTTGGCGTCCGCCCCGGCGTATTTTTGTATCAGTTCTAACTGGGTGGCTAAAATATAGAGATTTCCGCCCCCGGCATACTCGATTTTGATGTAGTCCTTGACGGTCTTATCCACCTCAATCTTCTCAATGCCCCGGTAAATCCCCAGTCCGTGATTTTCGTGCACCACATAATCGCCGATGTTAAGGTCGGTAAAGCTGGCTATCTTCTCTCCCTCGTAGGTGCGGCGGTGTTTCTTTTTCTTCTTTTCCCCGCCGAAAATATCACTCTCGGATATCACCACAAATTTTAACAGAGGATACTCATAGCCCTTTTTGATTTTACCGTATCCGGTCATAATCTCCCCCGGCTTTACCTCATGGTCAAAATCTTCGGAATAAAAGGCATTTAACCCTTCCCCCATCAAATCCTCCGCCAAGCGCTTCGCCCTGGTACGGGAGCCCGAAAGCAGCACCGTGCGGTACCCGTTTTTCTTATAGCGGTTCAAATCTTTTACCAGAAGTTCGAAGCTGTTGTTGTAAGGGTTGACCGTCTTTGATTCCACATGG
>JAGAIK010000497.1 GCA_017626625.1 Roseburia sp. | reverse complement strand
TTCCCGTTATGACACACATAAGAAGAGCCAGTTGCGTGCCGTCTATAATAATATCGTAAAAACAAATAAGGATGCCCCTCTTTACAAGATAAAAAACAGTGGGGAGGGCAAGAAATTTGCCATTGACATTAAGGAGCATACCCGTTCTATCCAGAATGTGGTTGCAGCGCTTTCCGACACGGACGGCAGCGGGGAAAATGCTTTTTACCGCAAAATCGCCGAATCCTCTGATGAGGAAAGTGTCAGCGCTGAATACGTCGGCACCGACCAGAATGTTGATGATAGTCTGCATTTTGACGTAAAGGTCATGCAGCTTGCTTCACCTCAGGTAAACTTAGGCACCTTTCTTTCCCAGAATAAATCCGATATCAAGCCGGGAGTTTACAGCTTTGACCTTAATACCGAGTTTAACTCTTATGAATTTCAATATTCCGTAGGGGACAAGGATACCAACCGGGATGTTCAGAATAAAATGATACGTCTGATTAACTCTGCGGGTATTGGTTTAAAGGCAGAGTTGGTGCAAAACCGGGAGGAAGAGACTGCGATTCGCATCGAATCCAAACAGACCGGACTGGGGGATAATGAGCAATACCTGTTTGAAATTCTGCCGGCTTCCGATTCCGGTTCCACCAGGGCAATGAAGGTTCTGGGAATCAACCAGGTACAACAAATGGCGCAAAACTCCACGTTCCTGTTAAACGGGACAGAGCACAACTCCCTTTCCAATACGTTTACTGTAAATAATGATTTTGAGCTGACCTTACGGAAACCCAGCGGAAAAGATACCGCTGCCCACATTGGCTTTAAAACAAATGCAGATGCTGCCGCTGAAAACGTGCAGTCTCTGGTAAATGTATATAATGATATGATTCAGTTAAGCTATGACTACTCCGAAACCCAGGAATCCCAAAAACTTCTCCGGGACATGGTAAATGTGACAAAGCCTTACCACAACGAATTGGAATCCATCGGGCTTCAGGTGAAACCGGACGGAAAAATTGACGTGGATCGTAATCTTTTGACGGATGCGGTTACTGCGCCTGACGCAAAGGATTGTTTCTCACTGCTGAACGAATTTAAGGAGGATTTGAGCAAAACTGCGGCAAATGCCTCCATTGACCCTATGAATTATGTCAGCAAAGTATTGATTGCTTACAAAAATCCGGTGCATAATTTTGCAACCCCTTATATCACTTCCATTTATTCGGGAATGATGTTGGATCGTTTTTGTTAAATAATTTTTTTAGAGACAAAAGGAACGGCTGGAAGATTTACTCTTCTAGCCGTTCCACAATATCCAACATAGCGGTAATCCGCTCCACGTAGTTATGATGTTTCTTTACTTTTTCATAACCATTCTTTGCAATCTGCCGCCGTTCTTCCTCATGCTCTAAATAATAGGCAGTCTTTTCCCGCATATCTTCCACACCGTCAAAGCAGACCAAATCTTCTCCCTCCTTAAAATAATAGGGTATTTCCGCCTGATAATTGGTCAGAAGGAAACCGCCGGAGCCTAACACATCCCAGATGCGCAGGGGAATGCCGCTTTTGATGTTTGGAATCGTAAAGTTCAGGTTAATCTTAGAGGCGTGAAAGACCTTCGGCAGCTCGCTCCAATAGTCCACGGAACCACAGTACTGCACCCGCACCAGGTCACTGACATCACTGTTGCTGTATACATTTACTTTAACGTGTTTGGACAGTTCAATCAACGCCCGCCTTCTCTGCAGTTCCGCAATCTTAAAGCCCAGCACCGTGGTCTGAAAAATCAGGCTCAGGTCTGAAAAAGAGCCTTCGGATTTTTCTAGGGTAAAATACTGTTGGAGCTGCTCTAGCACCTCCACCGTCAGCATGGGCTCCACTATATTGGCACCGCTGATATTTAACTGCGCCTCCATTACCGCATCGAAATAGCCCCTCAGGTATTCCGGCAGGCGGTGCTTTAATTTATCGTAGGAGTTGCGTTCATACAGGCTCCCTACAAAAGCTACATCCCCCCGGTATTTTGCCATATCAGCCCCATGCTCTATCACTGCGTCTAAGCGGTTTACGTCCACTGCCAAGGGCAGATACCAGATATGCTCCACCCCCATTCCTTTAAATTCCAGATAGTTGGTTTTATCAAAAGTAAAAATATAGTTGCAGGGGTGAAAAACCGATTCGTGGTACATGCTGATTAGGGGATTGTCGCAGGTCCAGGACACATATTTTATCCGCTGTCTCTGGCAGACATTGGAAATCAGGGCAAAATAATTGACGGTAAAAACCATGTCATACCGGTTTTTTATGATAAGCTGCTCTATGGTTTGTTCAAATTCAGGGCTGACGTCATAACTGCCTAATTCCTGCTCAATATTGTCCACCCTGTGTCCCATGGCTAAAAAAGTCTGCTCGATGTCCCGGTAATTGTAGGCTTTCCAACGATACATTAAGATGTACATGCTGCGCTCCTTGTCTTTTTTTCTTCCTCCATTATAGTCTGTTTCCTGCCGCATTTCCATTTTTTTATTTTCATTTCATGCTTTAATTTTCCCCTGTTTTTGCCGATATTAAATTTAAGTGGTATGCACTTTTTTGTTAATATTAAATTCCATATACTATTTTTCGTTTTGAAATTTTACATAAGCAGTTAGCAGGAGGAAGGTTTTCGTATGAATTTAGGGACAGAGGCACTGCTGGGGCAAAATGCCGCCAGACAATATCATATTGCCGGAGCTTCCAAAAGCCGTTCTGCCCAGAAGCTTTCCAGTGGTTACCGCATTAACTCTGCG
>JAGAIK010000496.1 GCA_017626625.1 Roseburia sp. | reverse complement strand
ATTCCGAATCAGGTTAATCATCTCAAGGGCTCCGGTGGCGCACTCGAAACCTTTATTTCCCGCCTTGCTTCCGGCACGCTCAATCGCCTGCTCAATGTTATCGGTGGTAAGCACCCCAAACATTACCGGAACTCCCGTTTCGAGGGAAACAGAAGCAATCCCCTTAGATACCTCACTGCAGACATAATCATAGTGACTGGTAGCCCCCCGAATCACTGCTCCGAGACAGATAACCGCATCATATTTTCCGCTTTTTGCCATTTTAGAGGCAATCAGAGGAATTTCAAATGCCCCCGGCACCCATGCCACGTCTACGTTTTCTTCCGGCACATCATGACGTTTCAAGCCGTCCATAGCGCCCCCTAACAGGCGTGAGGTGATAAAATCATTGAACCTCGCTGTTACAATTCCGATTCTAATCTCTTTTGCCACTAAATTTCCTTCTAAAATATTCATGTTTTCCTCCATTCTTCCGTGAAAATTTTCCCACGGCTGTTTCCTTTCTTTTTATTCTGCTTCCTGGTAATTAAGGATATGCCCCATGCGTTTCTGCTTGGTTCTAAGATAGAATAAATCGTAGGGCGTCGCCTCCACCTGGATGGGAACCCGCTCCTTTATCTCCATGCCAAAGCCGGAAAGCTGGTATACCTTATCCGGGTTGTTGGTTAAAAGACGCAGGGTTTTCACCCCTAAATCCTGTAAAATCTGCGCCCCGATATAGTACTCTCTCTCGTCTCCGGCAAAGCCTAACGCCAGATTGGCGTCTAAGGTGTCCATTCCCTCGTCCTGAAGGGCATAGGCGCGCAATTTATTTAAAAGCCCGATACCACGTCCCTCCTGACGCATATAGAGCAAAATGCCCCTGCCCTCTTTTTCAATCTGCGTCATGGCTGTGGCAAGCTGTTCCCCGCAATCGCAGCGGCAGGAACCAAAGGCGTCCCCGGTGAGACACTCGGAATGTACCCGGCAAAGGACATCCTGCCCGTCTCCAATGTCGCCTTTTACCAGCGCCACATGATGTTCCCCGTTTAACAGGTTGCGGTAACCGTAAGCCCGGAACTCCCCATATTTGGTAGGCAGTTTCGTCACTGCCACCTGCTCCACCAGTTTTTCCTTTTTCTTGCGGTAATCCTTTAAGGCTTCAATGGTGATAAATTTTAATCCCCACTGCTGCGCCAGCTCCTTTAATTCCTCAGCGCGCATCATGGTGCCGTCCTCACGCATAATTTCGCAGCAAAGCCCGCATTCCTTTAAACCCGCCAAACGCATCAAATCCACGGTTGCCTCTGTATGTCCTTCCCGCTCCAACACGCCGTTTTTCTTTGCTAACAGCGGAAACATATGTCCCGGTCTGCGGAAATCCTCCGGTCTTGCTTCCTCGCTGACACAGCGCCTTGCGGTTGTTCCCCGCTCCTCTGCGGAAATCCCTGTGGTGGTTTCCACGTAATCAATGGACACGGTAAATGCGGTTTCGTGGTTATCCGTATTTTTCCCCACCATCTGAGGCAACTGCAGCCTGCTGCACAGGTCCTCGGACATCGGCATACAGATAAGCCCTTTTCCGTATTTTGCCATAAAATTGACATTCTCCGTGGTGGCATATTCCGCCGCACAGATAAAATCACCCTCATTTTCCCGGTTTTCGTCATCGGTCACCAGAATGATTTTTCCCTGCCTCAAATCCTCTAACGCTTCTTCCACTGTACTAAACTGAAACATCTTTCTCCCTCCTTAAAATCCATGCTGATATAAAAATTCCTTTGTCAATCCTCCGGCTGTTTTCTCTCCCCGGACTGTTGCCTCACCTCCGGCTGTTTCCAGCCTTCCTGTGCTAAGAAAATGCTCCACATATTTTCCGATACAGTCATTTTCCAGATTGACCAAATCACCGGGCTTTTTCCCCGGCAGCGTGGTATTTGCCGTAGTGTGGGGTATCACCGACACGCTGAAGCTGTGCTCCTGCACCGATGCCACCGTCAGGCTGATACCGTCTATGGCAATCGAGCCTTTTTCTATGATATAGCGCATCAGCTTATCCTCCGTCCCAATGGTATACCACGTGGCAATCTCATCTTTCTGTATCTTTTCTATGGTTCCTGTTCCGTCAATATGCCCGCTGACAATATGACCGCCAAATCTGCCTCCCGCCATCATGGCGCGCTCTAAATTAACCGGGCTTCCGTTTCTGATATTTCTCATGGCGGAGCGGCGCATGGTTTCGTGCATCATATCCGCAGTAAAGCTGCGGGCTGTGTGGGAGGTAACGGTTAGGCAAATGCCGTTGACCGCAATGCTGTCTCCTGTTTTCACATCTGACAAAACCTGTTCCGCCCTGATTTCTATTAACGCAGAATTTGCTTTCCTGTGAATCCCAATGACGGTTCCCACCTCTTCTATAATTCCGGTAAACAAATTTTTTCCTCCTTTCCCGGCTTTTTCCACAGACTTTGCCGGATTACTTCCGGCAGGTTCCTACCAGCAAAATATCTTCCCCTAACTGCTCTAACCGGATATCCTCCAGTTGAAACGCCTCTGCGGGAGTATCTACCCCCTGCCCCATCACCGGGGTTTTTGCCTGCGCCCCGCCAAAGAGTTTCGGAGCAATATAGGCGTGTACTTCCTGGACAATGCCGCTTTGCAGGGCGCTGTCGTTTAAGGTTCCTCCCCCCTCAAGGAGAATACTGTCAATGCCCTGGCTGCCTAACTCCTGCATTAACGCTTTCAAATCCATATGCCCGTCTTTTTCCGGCAGTTCTATGATTTCGCAGCCCGCTTCCTCATAGGGCTTCTTTTTTTCTGCTTCCTGTGCAAGGCAGGCTAAAATTGTTTTCTGCTCCCCCGCCGTTTGCACCACCCGGCTCTCTAAGGGCGTCTTAAGCGTACTGTCGCAGATAATCCGGATGGGATTTTTCTTCTCCTGCAGGTTGGCGTGCAGTCTGCAGTTTAGGGAAGGGTTATCGGCAAACACCGTTCCCACTCCCACCATGATACCCATCAGCTCATGGCGCAGGTTATGCACATGCTCCCTGGCTTTTTCCCCGGTTATCCACTGGGATTTTCCACTGGCTGTGGCTATTTTTCCGTCTAAGGTCATGGCATATTTCATCACCACGTAAGGCGTCCTGTTTTCTATGTAGTGAAAGAATATGCGGTTTTGTTTCCGGCATTCTTCCTCTAACACGCCCTCCGTCACCTCTATCCCGTGCTCCCGCAGCAGCGCAATGCCTTTTCCTCCCACCAGCGGATTGGTGTCCTTTGCCCCCACCACAACACGTTTGATTCCTGCCTCGATGATGGCTTCGGTACAGGGAGGCGTTTTTCCATAATGACAGCAGGGCTCTAAGGTCACATAGATGGCGGCTCCTGCGGGGTTTTCTCCCCGCTTTCTGCAGTCCGCTAAGGCGTTCCGCTCTGCATGGAGTTCCCCGTATCTTTCATGAAAGCCCTCCCCTATGATTTTTCCTTCTTTCACAAGAACGGCTCCCACCACCGGATTCGGGTTCGTCCATCCCCGTCCCCGCTCTGCTAATTCCATTGCCATTCTCATATAGCGAATATCCTCTTCCATTACGCCCTCCTTCTGATGCAAAAAAGCCCTGAACTCTCTTTCGTTCAGGGCTTTCACACCGCGTGCTGCTTCTGTGACATCTTGCCGATACACGGGGCTGCAAATAAAAAAGCTCTGGAAAAATATTCCAGAGCCAGTTATCTGCGCCACAGGTATCATCCTGCTTGTCACAAGTATCTTCTTTCATCCAGACTGTACTGTCGGCTTCGGAGTTTCACCGAATCATGCCTTGCGGCTCGTGGGCTATACCACCGGTAGGGAATCGCACCCTGCCCTGAAGATTTATTCAATTTTCTTTATGAAACTCGTTTCTATGCACTCAAGTATAGCACGTTATCCTCTCCTGTCAAGCCCCTTCATAAATCAATTCACCCGTCTGTAAAAATCTTTTATAACATAACTATTCTCTTTTCCCCTTAACTCCTATGATTTTAACTCGTCCCTCACTTCCATAAGCGCCTTACCTAAAAGGTTTTTCCCTTTCCATTGCTTTTTGTCAGTTCGCCTGTTATCTCCCATACTTAGCCCAATTCCCCATATGGTATCCCTGACGGCACACTCTGCTAATATTTCATCCCCGGTACTTAACAATTTTTCTAACAGTTCCTCGTTTTGTACAAACTTCTGCTTTATTCCCTCTTTTACAATACGATACTTATTTTCATTCCATATATCATCGTCAAATCCCTGCACCTTGCGACCTAACGATTTTATTTCCGCCACATCGCATGTTGCCATTATTCCGGACATCCTCTCATCATCCTGAAACAACTGGGCTTTTTTATACATCATATACTGCTCCATTGACGAAAATTTCACGCCATCTACCTCAAATTGCGACATGAACCAATTACTTAAATACCCATTTTCCTCTTCCGGGTTATGAAAAAATATCATTGCATTTTCTCCTTATATTTCTGTGCAACAAGTCTGATATCCGTGTCGTGCAGAGCATTATACCTGGATATAACATCAATAGGTTTTATTTTACTAACTACCTCGTCACTATATACATTTGAATACCATTGTACTAATGAGTAAAACTCCCCAATCCATTTCGCCATAATGTCATCTTGCCACTGTTCACATGTTTTTATATTGCTCTTATCAAGAATATGGAATATCTCTTCCCCCGGCATCGTGCAATAAACCGCCATTCCGCCATCTATGTGTTTTCTGACCGTTGAACGCATATAGGTTTCCGCAAACGACAGCCCATTCTTTTGCCAACTCACTGCTTTCCGTTGTATAAAATCCCCTGCCATAATCGTGTCTTTCCTCACCCAATCCATAAGCAGGCTTTACTACTGCATTAGGCGAACCATGGTACACTATGATTTTACCACATGTATCCCTTCTGTCATTCTGCAAAAACTATCCTCTCCCTCCGCACGTTATCATAATGAGCAGCACCTCTTGGATTTCCGCTGATTTCCCTCGGACTGTTTATGCCAGCAGCTTCTCTAATTCGGTTATCATCTGGTTGATGTTCTCGACCTGGTTTGATAATGCCGCAATATCCTGTGCATTGCTCTGCACCATCTCTGCAATATTGCCGAACTCTGTATTTTCGCTTTCAATACTTCCCGCAATATCTTCATTAATGGTAACTGTTTCCCGGATAACCTCGTTTTGCTCATTACGGATACGGTCCGCCTGCTCGATTGCTTCCAGAGATTTTTTCAAAAGCTCCATCATGGTGCGGATACCTTCTACCGTATCTACAATCACCTTATTCTGGCTTAAAAGCTGCTCTGTATTTTCGTTCATAAACTCAGATACTTCCGTAGCCCCGCCCTGAATGCGCAGCACGATGTCTGTCACGTTCTTTAAAGAATCCTTGGTATTTGCCGCAAGGTGCCCGATTTCCTGTGCCACGATTGCAAATCCTTTGCCCGCTTCCCCGGCTCTTGCCGCCTCAATGGACGCATTCAGAGAAAGCAGGTTAATGGACTCCGCAATTCCGTTGATAATCTCTAAGGTTTCTCCCATTTCACCGGACTCCTGCAAAAGCCTGTCCGTTACCTCTTTTGTCTTATTTGTAGAAATTTCCACTTCCTCACTCATGGTCATTAAGTGATTTAAGGACTGCTCATTGGAAGCAGATATCTCCACCAGTTCTTTGGAAATCTCATCCACATTCTGCATTCTCTGTTCCATTTCCTGGCTGCGTTTCTCCAAATCGGAAAGATTATCCTTGCTCTCTCTCGATTTATCCATCATAACCGTGCTGTTTTCCAGCAAATTCTGACTGATGGCAGAGATTTCTTCGGTAGACGCACTCTGGTTCTGTGTGGTTTCCACCAGGGAATAACTGGCTTCCCCTAACTTTCCGGCAATGACCCCAACGCTTTCTAAAAGTTCACTGACTTTTGCATTATTCTTTTCTAACTGGTCTTTTTTAGCATTGAGTAAAAATTTGTTGACAAACACCACCATCGCAATGACACCAAGCATACTCAGCGTGATACAGATGGT
>JAGAIK010000495.1 GCA_017626625.1 Roseburia sp. | reverse complement strand
TCTGCCATAGCCTACACCTCCTCCTGCTTTTTATAATTATGACAGGCAACCGAATGCGTCCCGCTTAAAACAACCGTTTCCGGAAGCCTGGATTTACAGATTTCCGAGGCACAGTCACATCTCGGCGCATAGGGGCATCCGGTAAATTCTTCATATAATAACGGCGGCGCCCCGGAAATCGTCTTCATATATTCCCCGCTGTCCGATTCCTTGGGATTGCTGTCAAGCAGCGCCTTCGTGTAAGGATGCTTTGCTTCATCAAAGATTTCAAGTACGGTTCCCGTCTCCACAACCCTGCCTGCGTACATGACCGATACGGAATCACACACCTCAGCGATGACTCCCAGGTCGTGGGTAATAAAGATAACGGAAGTTCCGCTTTCCCGCTGCAGTTCCTTAATCAGTTCAAGTATCTGTGCCTGAATCGTTACATCAAGCGCCGTCGTGGGTTCATCTGCAATCAAAAGCCTCGGCTGGCAGGACAGCGCCATGGCTATCATTACTCTTTGCAGCATTCCCCCGCTCATCTCAAAGGGATACTGTTCATAGCGTTTCTCCGCCGGAAGAATGCCTACCTTCTCAAAAAGCTTTAAGGCTTCCGCCCTGGCGGCTTTCTTATCTAACCCCAGCTTTGCCCGGAGCTGTTCCGCAATCTGCTCTCCGGCTTTCATGATGGGGTCTAAAGCCGTCATGGGGTCCTGAAAAATCATGGCTATTTCTTTTCCCCGAATCCCCTGCATCTGCTTCTTATTTAATGGGACAATATCCACCTCTCCCTCTTCCGCAGAAAAATATATATTTCCCGTATATTCCGTCTTTTCATCGTCATGGAGCTTCATAATCGCTTTTGTGGATACGCTCTTGCCGCATCCGCTCTCTCCCACGATGCCGTGCACCTCTCCTTTTTTCACCGTCAGATTGACACCCTGCACCGCATAGATGATTCCCCTCACTGTCATCAGATTGACACACAGGTCTTTTGTCTCTAAAATATTTTCTTCTTTCATAATCTTCCTCCTGCCCTATGCGGCGTTATCCTGACCTGCTTTTTGCGTTTTCAGCAGCTTCTTGCGGTATTGTTTAAAGGTAGGCATCTTTCTCTGTCCCGGGTCAATGTACGCCTGAATGCCGTCGCTGAAAATGTTAATGGAAATTGCTGTAATCATAACGGCAAGGGCAGGTGCAATCAGAAGAACCGGATTTAAGTAGAGCATATCCATTCCGTCCTTTAACAGCGTCCCCCAGTCCGCCTCCGGTGCCTGAACCCCAAGTCCCAGATAGCTTAAGGTTGCCATTGCCGTGATGGCGGAGCCGATATCCAGGGTAAACTGGGCGATCATCGTCGTTACGATATTCGGTAAAATATGTACAAACATGATTCTCGCATTCGAGTACCCCAGCGCCTTTGCCGCCTCCACATAAACCGCCGTTTTCTCAGTCATAATCAGCGACCTCGCCAGCTTTGCCGTCAGCGGCGTATAGACGATACCCATGGCGATAACGCCGGAATAGGTTCCTTTTCCAAATGCCGCCACAAGGACAAATGCCAGAAGAAGGCTTGGAATGGCACAGACAACATCCCATATCCGCATGACCAGTTCATCTATCTTACCGCCGTAATAACCGCATATCATTCCGATGGGAACACCGACTGCCACTTCAAACACTACAATTAAAATGGCATTAAAGATAGACGTCTGTGCCCCGCAGAGCAGTCTTGAAAACAAATCCCTTCCAATCCGGTCTGTTCCGAGAAGATGTCCCGGACTGAAGGCTCTTGCCAGCGAAGCGCTGTAATCGGTTGCCTCCGGGTCATAAGGTGTAATTACCCTTGCAAACAGGGCAGAGAATAAAATGATAACCAATATCGTTCCGCTTATGATAACCGGAACGGTAAAAAATGTTCCGTTATTACTCTTTCGTTTTGTTTTCGCCATATCTTTTTCCCCCTTATTTCAGTTTCACTCGTGGGTCTACAATGACATAAAGTACATCCACCACCAAACTCATAATCAGATAAACTAAAAGCATAAACATGACTAATATCTGAACCACCGGATAATTGTGCGCCTGCACTGCAGAGACTAAAAGTCCCCCGATACCCGGCAGGGAAAAAATCTGTTCAATCAGTACCGTACCGCCGATGGCAGAGGCAAAGCTCATTCCGGCAACCGTAAGCACCGGTATCACCGCATTGTGGAACGCATGTTTATATGTCACCTGCCCCTTCGGGATACCTTTTGCATTGGCAGTTATGATATAGGGCGCCTGCAACTGTGAAGTCATACTGCTTCTTGTCACCCTTCCTAACAGAGCAAGCTGGTTTAATGCCATGATACATGCGGGGACGCTGATTCTCTGAAAAAATTCCGCCGTATTACTGAAGGTTCCCACAAAGGAATACCCCGGTACAAGCTTCGTAATGATAATCAGTATCAAGATACTGACCAGAAAACTCGGCACGCTGGAAAAAAACAACATCACCAGAGAAATCACGGTATCCGCAGGTTTATTCCGGTGCAGTGCGGCAATCACTCCCAGAAGTATCGCGAAGGTAAGTCCCAGCGCCGAACTCATACATACCAGACCCAGCGTTACGGGTATTCTTGTGGAAATCAGGGTCTTTACATCCTGCCCGCTGGTGTAGTCCTTTCCGAAATCTCCGGTAAGCACTCCCTTTAACCAGTTAAAATACTGTATCAGCTTCGGCTGGTCTAAACCATATTCCTCCGTGACACGCAGCTTTAATTCCTCTGTGGACTGTCTCTCGCCGATGATAATTCCGACTTCATCAATATTCGTAATCCGCAGTAGGAAAAACACTGCAAACGAAACAATGAGTAAAATCGGTATCATCGCTAAAATTCTTCTTGCGATGTACTTTACATAATCCTGCATACTTCTCTCTCCTCTTCCTTATTGTATTTCCGGTTTGACGATACATTTTCCGCTTCCCCGGCATGTTACACAAACAAAAAGAGGAATGGCTTTTTACCATTCCCCCGTCGGAATAAAAATTGTGTTCGCTTGTTGCACTGGATATTACTCGCCCAAAAAGTATTTGTCAACCATTTTTTTGAATTTTCTGACTTTATTTTTTTACCTATTGACTTTTGTGTAGCACAAAGGTTTATGATAATTTTTCTCGTTTATTTCCTTCTCCGTTTTCCACTCTTCTGCCCTGTCTTTTCTGTATTTTCCACTGTTTCCGCACTTTTATCCGGTTTCCTCTTTCTCAAATTCCCGTCCGTTTTCTCAATTACGGTTTTTTCATTTTCTTTTACACTTTTGCTTGACTTTTGTGTTGCACAAAGGTTTATGTTGAGTAAAATTCGAAATTGTATTTACAATTTGTTTTTACAGCTTAACAGGAAAAGAGGTAATCATCATGGAATATGTACCACAAAAAAGAAAAGGTGTCAGCCCTGCCTGCACCGGAATATCCACTTTTTTAAATCTTCCCCATGCAAAGGTATTAGAAAACATCGACTTTGCCATCGCAGGCGTACCCTTCGATACCCTCGTTACCTTCCGTCCCGGCACCAGATTTGGTCCGGACGCCATTCGTAACGCTTACGGCGCACAGCTTTACAGCGATGCCTTCGACATTACACTGTTTGACCATATTCAGGGCGTCGATTACGGCGATGTGGCGATTCAAAACGGTTTTGCAGGGCATACGGATGTCTCCACGGAAAACATTAAAGATACCGTAAAGGA
>JAGAIK010000494.1 GCA_017626625.1 Roseburia sp. | reverse complement strand
TTTCTCCCGTTTCTGAATGTAAGCAAGCTTATTTTTCAAAAACTCTGCGTCCACATTGCGGTAAAGTTCTCCTCCCATGGCAATGGAAACCTTTCCGTTTTCCTCCGATACCACTATTGTCAAAGAATCGCTCACTTCACTGATACCAACCGCCGCCCGGTGTCTGGTACCTAAATCCTTGCTGATGGTAAGGGAATCCGTAAGGGGCAGATAACAGGTTGCAGAAACCACACGGTCCCCCCGGACAATCACCGCCCCGTCATGAAGCGGCGTATTTTTCTCAAAAATATTAATCAAAAGCTGGCTGGTGAGTATGCCGTCCACCGCAATTCCGGTTCGCTCGTATTCCGTCAGCATAATCTCATCCTCTACCACAATCAGGGCGCCCGTTTTCACTTTTCCCATTTCATAGCACGCCTTCACCATTTCATTGATGGTCTTATCGGAAAACTTGCCTGTCTCCCCGCCAGAAAAATCAAAGGAAAAGAAAGAGGCAAGGAAATTTTTCCGTCCCAGATTCTCAAGCGCCCTGCGCATCTCCGGCTGGAAAATCACCACAAGAGCAATCAGGGCAACACTCAGGGTATTTTTCGCAATCCAGATAATGGTATTCATCTGAAATACTGCCGCAACGCCCACAAATATAAGGACTACCAAAAGCCCCTTCAACAGCGTCCAGGCCCTTGTGTTCTTAATCCACACCAACATGTAATAAAACAGAAATGTGATGATAACAATCTCCACAATATCCGTCAATGTAATTTTCGGTAAATTCATATACATGGATGCTTTTTCCCAAAAAGTATCCAACGCCGCCATTATGCTCTGCACGTATTTCACATCCCTATCTAATCTAATAATTCTTCATCAATTTCCAGTTCTTCTGCAAATTTCTTTTTGCTCTGCCGCTCCTCTTCATCCCTGCCGCTGAATTTTTTCACCTTTTTCTCCGGACCGGATACCATCACCTTCGGAATCGCCTTTACATAATAGTAATACTCATCATCCTCAAATTGTAACCGTTCCGTCCTCGAATAATCCAGATGGAAACAGAAAAACTGTATCACAAAGGCTATCAGCATTGCAATTACATTGCCCACTAACACTTCCACTGTTTTTCCCGAAATTCCCAAAATCAGATACCCGGAAATCAGCCCCACAGCTTCCACTAAGGTACCGGTGATAAGCGCCACAATCCATGCGTTCTCAATGGACAGGCGGCGGATAATATTCACAATCACCACCGT
Organism: Roseburia sp.; assembly: GCA_017626625.1. GTDB lineage: Bacteria > Bacillota > Clostridia > Lachnospirales > Lachnospiraceae > Roseburia. The sequence goes on along the minus strand of JAGAIK010000494.1, from coordinate 1,641 downwards.
GACAATCATAATCCCCAGCACCAGGTACATTTCCTTATTTCCCACTAACTGGTTTAACACCACCACAATCTTAGATACCGCACCGTCCGTCTCCTCCGCAGTATCGCTCAGCGCCGCCGAATTTTCCTTTACTCCGTTGAGGAAAAAGTACACTACGGTGCCGCAGAGCAGCGCAAACACAGAGTAGGTTTCCCGAAGCAGTCCCATCGCCACCGGCATAATATACGGAATGTGGAAATGAAAACAGATTGGAGTCAAAATCACGCTGTAATGCCCTTTCGGAGCAAAGCGGAAATAGATTGCATACACCAACAGAAACAACAGCAGCGTCACTAAGCACACTTCTACAGACAGTGCATACATATCCAGCAAAATCACAACTGCCGCAAGCGTTACCGTAGCAATCCCCGGAAGCACGGAGCATACCAGAGCCAGTATCAGCGCCACCGATGTGCTACTGATTTTCTCCATATATCCGATATTGTTGTTCACAATCAGAAATACCGTCAATGCGATTGCAAATTTCAGTACAGGCGCAATATAAATCTCATTCTTGCTGTAAAAACGTATCAGTTTTTCTTTTAATTCCAGTAAGGTAGTCATCTTTTCCTCCCGTCCTTATTCCCAGTCTTTGTTACTGTTTCCCTTCAGACGTTCTTCTCTCTCATACATTGCATTTACTTTTTTCAGACCATTGTAATATTTCTTGACCTTGCGTCTGCCCTCTGTAAACTTCATATGATACACAATATAGGTGGCTGCCAGATACACCACCATAAAAACCGCATAGGAAACCCCGAGAGTAATCAAAAGCTCCATAAAATCCAGACTGTTTATCTTCGCTAACAGCGTCTCCATGGAATAGAGCGCCCACAACGCCAGAATCACTCCAAAAGCAATCGTCCCCGCCACAAAGCTTTTCAGCATCTGGAGGGAAACATAGTCTCTCCTTGCATACTGCATCATCGGACGGCATTTTTTTCTATCATTCGTATCAAATTCTGCTATCTTTACCATATAATGCAAACGTTCTTCATTTACCATGCAATTCTTTGTCCTTTCCCAAAACTGCATTTTGCACGCAATTATACATTCTTACTTTTATTATAACATAGTGGCAGGTATTTTCAAAGAAAAAAAAGCAAGACCCCTGGTACAGGCCTTGCTTTATGTAATTACTGTAAGAAACGCATTTTATTTCCATCACGCTGTTGTTTCTTTATCTCTGATGTTTTCGGTTTGTCAAGAGCACTGGAAAGCGTATTCTGCATGGTAATTCTACACTTATCGCAGAAACGTCCGCTGCAAATCGGCACGCCGCAGTGTTCACAGGTCACGCCGTCTGCCGATGGCTGGGAAAGGGACAGGCGTTCCTCCCGTATCCACTGTTTAATCTGTTTGACAGAAACATCCTTTGCCTCCGCCACCTGATTCACAGAAGAGTTGGGATTGTCATTCAGATACTGCCTTACCTCCTGAAACTTATCCTCTAACTTTTTCCGACAATTCGCACACAGATTAGGTCCCCCGATATAATTAAACAAACGTCCGCAGTTTTTACAATTTTTAACTTCCATGATTGCAACCTCCCGTACTTCCGCTAGTACCCTTCTCCGATACTGATGCAGATAAAATATATTT
>JAGAIK010000493.1 GCA_017626625.1 Roseburia sp. | reverse complement strand
TGCCATGGCTCTTTCCGTTGACAAAAAGCTCTACCTCCGGCAGGTTGGAGTACACGGTAACTTTCGTGGTATCCTCCACACGGTCCACATAGCGTTTTCCGCAGATGTGTACAAAGGGGTCGTCAGACAGCCATGCTTTGTAAGCATAGAAAGCGTCTTTTTTGTATTTCCGGTCAAAGGTCATTAAGCCCTTATGGTTCTGTCCGTTCTCACCGCCTTCATTTCTGGCATCCGCACCGAAATCGTACATGTTCCATACATGGGTCGCCCAGATATAAGGTCTGGTAAATAACTGTTTGATTAATTCCTCATGGTAGTATGCCTGGTATTCCTCGGTGTAATCGCCCTGCTTCGGGTCAGAGGTATGCCAGTTCAACGCCTCACAGCCGTACTCGCTGACGCCCACCGGAATATTCGGAAATTCCTTGTGGAAATTGTCAAACCACGGTCCGTTCATGGAAACATCTCCGCCATACCAGCCGAAATAATGGTTGTAGGAAATCACATCCGGTATCTGGATATAGGGGTCATGAATGTCGCACATGGAAACCACGGCGATGGTGGTAAGCCTTGTCTTATCCATCTCATGAACCATATCATTTAAAATGTTGTGGTTCTCCCTCAAATCTTCATCGGAAGCCCCGCTCATGGTAATCTCGTTGGAAAGTCCCCATACCACGATGGAAGGATGGTTATAATTCTGTGTCACCAACTCCTTCATCTGGGAAATGGTATTCTCCCTGCCTGTAGGCATATGAGTGGAAATATAGGGAATCTCCGCCCAGATAACAAGACCGTTTTCATCACACAAATCATAGAAATACTGGTCATGCTGGTAATGCGCCAGACGAATGGTGGTTGCCCCCATCTCTAAGATAAAATCCATATCCTCTTTGTGGTGCTCCGGCAGAAGCGCATTTCCGATGCCCCATCTGTCCTGATGGCGGGAAACGCCGTGCAGCGGATAGCTCTCTCCGTTTAAGATAAATCCTCTCTCCGGGTCAATTTCGAAGAAACGGCAGCCAAACCGTGTGCTGATGCAGTCAATGACCTCTTCTCCGGAAACCAGTTCTGCCTTTGCCGTATATAAATAAGGGTCTTTCTTTCCGTTCCATAAATGAACGTTGCTAATCTCAAAAGTCACCTTAGTCTCGTTTGCAGGCACTTTCTTCGTCTCAACTACAGTTCCGTCTTTCTCACAAATCGTATAAATTACGGACTGTCCTTCTTTTGCATTGGTAAGGTAAGTCTCCACCTCAACCGCTGCGTTCTCTCCCTTCACCTCAGGAGTCACCTTGATACCCGGACCTCCGTAATAATCCAGGTCAAAATGGGATTCATTTACGGCAATCAGGTTCACATTACGGTAAAGTCCGCCATAAAATGTAAAGTCTGCATTCTGGGGATACACCCTGTCATTAATGCCGTTGTCCACAGCCACCACAATCAGAGTTTTGGCATCCATAGCCTCTGTGATATTCACTCTCCAGGTGGAATATCCGCCGTCATGGTGGGCTAATTTTTTACCGTTGACATATACGTCTGCGGAGGAATTTGCGCCCTGCAGCTCTAAGTAATACTGCTCTGCCTCCGGCAGCTCCGCTTTCTCGATTTCCTTTGCATAATAACAGGTTCCGCGGTAATAATCGTTTCCTCCGTCCTGTCCGTCAATCTCATTCCAGGAATGGGGCAGGTTCACCCAGTACCATTTTTCCGGCATGGTCTTCGGCGCCTCTGCTGCATCTTTTGTAAACGCCCATTTCTGATTAATATTGATTATCTGTCTCATCTGTTCTCTACCTCCGTTTTGGTGTAAGGTTTCCGTGTTCGATATCCTTATCCTAGCATATTCCCCTTAGAATTTCTTTGGATTTTCTTTAGCAAAAATGGAACAATATTTGTTATTTGGCATTTTCTTCTAAAAATTATTCCAAATTCACAGACCAGAGATATTCCTCTCCCATTCCCCACAAAAGCAGTTCTTTCATCTGGTCGTCATATTCCTCAAAGGGTGCATAATCCGAAAGCATTCGAAAAAGCCACTGCTCCTTTTCGTCCTTAGGAGAGAGGTTTTTCAGGTTTTCCGACACAAAATTTTTCAATTCCAAGGGCTTTATGTCCGGAGGAATTTCCACTCCGTATAATTTTTTCAGCAGCCCTGCGGCGTAATAAAATTCGTAATTTCCGGTGAGAACAGATTTCTGCATATTGCATTTGATAATGACGCTCTGGCGTGCGATGGATGGCACCATGGCATTCCCCTCTTTTCTTCTAAAATCAATTTTCTTCCTCTATTTTAGAATTACTTTTCAAAAGCGTCAAGCTAGCGGGCGGTTACTTTCCCAAAATGCTGTTCCCGACGGACGGTCAATTCCAAAGGCATCAGATTGCCAGGCGGTGAAAGAAGAAATACAGAGAGCCAATCATTTTCCCTAACGCCATCACCACCATAACATAAGAAAGCCCTTCTTTTAATCCCGTCCTCCGGAACATAATGGGAAACGTATTGAGGATTTCCGCTAACGCCACCGCAATACAACCCACGAATATCCCCGCTGAAAGCCCGTAGACACAAAGGAACAGAGGTCCGAAGGGGATTCTGATATTCAAAAATACAGAAATAATATTTCCCAGGATTCCCCCTAAAATAATGGCGTTTTCAAAGTGCATGGTTTCCGCCGCCCGGTTGCATTTTCCTATCATGCGGGGCACAACGCCGATGACAATCATAAAAGCGAAGGTTCCGGCGGATACCGCAAATCCCGCTGCAATTCCCAGAAAGCCCAGAAAAATCTCCTTAATTAACATCAATGCTGTGTCCCTTTCTTCCTGCGTTGTCAATAAATGTGGTATCAATATCCGTCTCGTATTTTCTCATTTCCACCTGAATCGGCGTGGGGTCATGGGTGATTTTCTTTTTGCCTACATGGTTAAAGAAAATCAGGATTCCAAGTCCAAGACCAATGCAGTAGCAGATTTCCAACTCTGTCACACCCTCCGGCGCCGTCCCCATGACCTGGGCATAAAATTTAGAAAATACGTCTGTCACGCCGATGTCATTGTTAAACGCCATTATGGTAAAGGCGGAGCCGAAAAAGATAATGACGCAGAGCACCGCCGTCTTTATGGCATTGAGAAGCTTTGGCTTTTTCGGATTGGGAATGTATTCCACAATAAAATCGCTCTCCCCCTCATTGGAAATATCCACATTGGGGTACTCCTCATGAATCAGCTCGATGATTTTTAAGACAGAAAATACCTGCATCTGGTTTTTCTGTTTTTTTACGTCGATGGCATCCTCAAAGGTGTAGACCTTTTTCTGCTTTAGCTGCCGTACAATGGCAGGATTGGCGCACTCCATTTTTGCAATATCCGACAGCTTCACATGGCGGTCCGTCACGATGGTATTGGTTTCAATTTTCAGATATAATGTCTCGTTTCCTACGCCCATATTTCTGTCTCATCTCCGGTTTCTGTACAGTTTTTCACTAAAGTCCCATCCACCGGAAGCTCGCTTTCCCGAAGATTTTTCATATAAAAACAAATTCCAAAGACCAGTGCGATTACGATTAAACCCATTAAACATAGTCTGTATTTTCTGCAGTTCATAGCGTTTCTCCTTTCTACTGCGGTATGCTTTTTGTTCCGATACCCAACAAAGGCAGCATCCTTTTTCCATCTTGTTGCTTTGTGTAGAATTATTATTTCTAAAATTACAAATATTATGTATCAGATTGCTTTTTGTAAAAAAACGTGTTACCTTTTCATAGGAACACTTAGAAAGGAACTGTATTTACTATGGCGGAAACAAAGGAAATACTTTCTCTTGCCGTGGAAACCGGAGATGCACTGCTCCGCAACGGCGCAGAGGTCTACCGGGTAGAGGACACGGTAATGCACATCCTAGAAG
>JAGAIK010000492.1 GCA_017626625.1 Roseburia sp. | reverse complement strand
TTTTCATGTCCGTGTATAACCAGAACAAACTTAATTTCAACTTTATCCCATTCCTGTTGCACCAGATGCTCTCCCATACTCACATCTATGTGATAGCGGTTATACCTTAACGTATGATATATTTCAAATGATTGCACAAACTTTTCTACAATTTCAGCAATAAACTCATCATAGCGTACTTTATTTGTTCGCTGTTGAGGAGAACTGGATTTCGCCTCAATAAACAGTATTTGGTTTTCTTTTCTGCGTAAGACAAATTCAACTGTCCTTATATGTTCTCCTATCATCTGATTTACATTGGACTTTTCAATTTCAAATACATCCGCTTCTTCGAAAGGTCCAAATACCATTTTAGACTCTATTGTTGTATACATATCACATTACCTTATCAATCTCAGATTCATACAAGCTTAAAAATGTATCCATAATGTCATTGTTTTTTAAATCTCGAAAATTTTTATTCTGTTCATATTCTACCACACCTTCGTTGTCATACAACGAATAATACGTTATTTTATCAGTATCTTCTTTCTTGACCTCAAAATACTTGGCAAGGAAATAATCATGCGTAGAAATAAAAATCTGCACCCCATTTCTTTGCAATTCTAACAACATATCCACAATAGTTGGTATATGCTTAGGGTTAATATTGGCTTCCGGTTCATCCCAAAATAATATTGCCCCTTTTTCCAATGTTCCATTCTTTATCAGTTGCCAAAGAAGCGCAATTTTTCTAATTCCCTCTGCCACTAAGTTAAATTCTATTTTGGCTTGTGTACCCGGCTTTAAATAAAATCTCTCTTTCTCAACCGTAACTTTACCAGATGTAATTTCCTGCAATATTTCCAGATAACGTTTTCTATCATGAGTATCTCTTCCAGACGATATATCAATCTTCGCTGCCATCACAATATCCACATACGTATCATCAAACTCTACATTACCGCTTCCTACTGCTGCTTCAAGATTCCATGCGTTTGACAAAATCTCCTTCGCCGGTATAAAAGTACACGACAAATCTGCAAGCTGCTTTTCCCATAGTGCTTCATTTGTAACCTTTGCTGCCCACTTATTTGTTTTTGTAGTAAATCGCATTCCTATATTAGCATCATCCGAATAAATTTTCACACTAGCCGTTTCTCCTGCCCGTTTCCGGCTAACCAGCCTGCGAATATTAGAGCCTTCCGGTCGGAAAACCCTTACTACCTTTTGAGGAAAAGATACATCTGTTTTCGCAGATTTGCATGCGGCATACAATAATTTCATTATATGAGTTTTTCCCATTCCATTTTCCCCAATAAATATATTAATGCCTTCATTAAACTCCATATTTACATTTTCGAAAACCGTAACATTTTTAATTTCAATTTTTTTTAGAGCCATAGCGTTCCTCTTTTCCAACTAATAAATGTAGACTATTATATATTATCATATCTTTGACACATAACAATAGGATTTATTCCATTTTCTGTTACATCCCACCAGATATCGTGCACCGTTTCATACTCTTCTTTATTAAAGGAGGCTGTCGCACCAACTTAGCTCGACAGCTCCCTTTTTATTGCAATACACTCAAATCCAGCGAATAAAAATAATCTTCCTTCTGTACCTCTTTTTCCAAAAAACCTGCCAGATAAACCGGACAATACATGACCTTATCTTTTACCCGGATATTATCATTGCAAAATACGATTGCCTGTTGGATTCCATAGCGTTCATTTTTAAGCACGTTATCTAACGCCCGATGCCTTTCGTAGCTTTTTCCAGATTTCACTTCAATCGGAAGAACTGCCCCCTGATACTCTATCATAAAATCCAGTTCTCCCTGCTTTTTGCTGTTAAAATAATATAAATCAAAACCATGTGCCCGCAGTTCCTGTGCTACCGCATTCTCATAAACAGCGCCAAAATTTATATCCTTTTCCTTATTTAAAATCTTAATCTGCAGACCGTCCGCATACATGGATGCCAGCAGACCCACATCTGACAAGAAAAGCTTAAATAAGTTTGTGGATTTTGATAACAACAGTGGTATCTCCGGCTCCTGTGCGCAGTAAACCGGCAAAGCCACGCCTGCCTCCTTTAGCCAGATAAAGCTATGCTCATACCTGGAAAATTTAAAATTTTCATTCAGGTTTTTCAATATGAACCTCTTATTTTTGCTGTTTAACTCGGCGGGAATCAAATTAAAAATATCTTCCAGATAAAGTTTTTCTTGCGGGTCGTATTTCGCAATATCCTTTTTATAGAGCTGCACGATTCCTTTCTGTACTTCCTGCACTTCCCTTAAATTATTATGCTGCAGATAGGTTTGTACCGCAGCAGGCATTCCGCCCACCAGCAGATACAGGTGAAATAGTTCCAGCATTTTTTCATGAATCACATTGTCTATGGGCTCCTGCTTCTCAAAACATTCCTTCAGCCTTAAAATAATCTTTTCCGAAACCCTGTTTGCCTCACAAAATTCAAAAAAATCCATCGGGAACATTTCATAGATGGTCATATATCCCACAGGAACCGAACGGATATCCTTTAATTCCACTCCCAGCAGGGAGCCGCTTAAAATATAGCGGTAGCTGCCTTCTTCCACCAGAAATTTAATCGCAGTAACAATTTCTTTGCATTCCTGCACCTCATCAAAGAAAATCACCGTTTTTCCCTTTTTCATGGGAATGTCCGTCAATGCAGAAATACGCAGCAGGATATCTTCGCTGCTCCCGGCATTTTCAAACAGCTTCACCGCCCCGGTATTTTCTAAAAAATTGATTTCTACCACATTTTCAAAATGTTCCTTCGCAAATTGGCGAATCAAATATGTTTTTCCCACCTGTCTCGCTCCGGTTATCATAAGCGCACCCTTCTGTCCCGACGCAAAAAAATGCTCCAAATCTTTTTGCATTCTTCTTTTCAGCATATGGCATCCCCGCTTTCTGTACTTTCCACCTATAGTATGCCACATTTTGTCCGTTTATACAACAGAAAAGCGGGCATAATTGTCCGCTTTTCCAATATTTTTTTCTTTATTTTGTCCGTTTTTCCAAGATTTTTATTGCACATTTTGTCCGCTTTTCCAATATTTTTCAGTTTCTCTCTTTAAATGAACATCTATATATCCCATATAATCCCGCTTTTCCACCTCCTGCTGGTGCTCCCGGTACCAGTCATACGCCTCTTTCAGTCCCTCGTTTAACGGTTTTGTATCCGACAGCAGCTCCGTCTGTTTTGACACATCCAACCGATAAGCATAATCGTAAAAGCTGAAATACTTCCGCTGGTTGATTTCTTCATGAACCGGACGCATCCGGCAGGGTTCTCCCACCGTTTCATAGCATAACTGCACCCATTCCCGGACACTGACGCACTCCTGATTTCCCACATTAAAAATATGCTGTGACGGCTTCTTCTCCAAAATGCAGTCCATAAAGCGGCACAAATCCTCCACATAGAAAAACTGCAGCGGCAGTTCTCCCTCCTTCGGAAGATAAA
>JAGAIK010000491.1 GCA_017626625.1 Roseburia sp. | reverse complement strand
AGTCACTTGGAATTACGAGAGTTGCTTTGGATGCCATGGGCGGGGACAATGCTCCCGCTGAGATTGTAAAAGGTGCTGTGGCTGCTGTGGAAGGAAGGCGGGACATTAAGGTTTTCCTGGTGGGACAGAAAGATGTCGTACAGAAAGAACTGAGCCAGTATTCTTATCCGGCAGAGCAGATAGAAATCGTACATGCAGAAGAAGTAATCGAGACGGCAGAGCCGCCGGTGAATGCAATCCGCAAGAAAAAACAGTCATCAATCGTATTGGGAATGAATATGGTAAAGCAGAAAGAGGCAGATGCTTTTGTCTCCGCAGGAAGCTCAGGAGCTATTCTGGTGGGAGGACAGGTCATCGTCGGGAGGATAAAAGGAATTGAAAGACCTCCTTTAGCACCGTTAATTCCTACGGAAAAGGGAGTTTCCCTTCTGATTGACTGCGGAGCCAATGTGGATGCGAGACCGTCCCATCTGGTACAGTTCGCAAAGATGGGTTCCATTTATATGGAACACGTGCTTGGAATCAAAAATCCGAGAGTTGCCATCGTAAATATTGGTGCCGAGGAGGAAAAGGGCAATGCCCTGGTCAAAGAGACGTTTCCTCTGTTGAAGGAATGCACGGACATTAACTTCGTGGGCAGCATTGAAGCGCGGGAAATCCCCCACGGTGAAGCGGATGTGATTGTGTGTGAGGCGTTTGTCGGCAATGTAATTTTAAAACTGTATGAAGGCTTGAGCGCCACTCTGGTGAGTGCCATAAAAACAGGCATGACGAGTACCTTAAAGAGTAAAATAGGTGCAGCGTTAGCCCTTCCGGCGTTAAAAAAGACGCTGAAAGCCTTTGATGCCAGCCAGTACGGAGGGGCGCCCCTGTTAGGCTTAAACGGTCTGGTGGTGAAAACCCACGGCAGTGCAAAGGCGCAGGAGGTTACAAATTCTATTTATCAGTGTGTCGCCTTTAGAGAGCAGGACATCAACGGAAAAATCAAGAAAAATATTATAAGTTCAACGGAACAGGAAGGAATGTAGTTATGGAATTTGAAAAACTGAAAAAAATCATTGCAGAAGTATTGAATGTGGATGAGGAAGAAATCGCCATGGAGACAACATTCGTAGACGACCTTGGAGCAGACTCTTTAGATATCTTCCAGATTATTATGGGAATTGAAGAAGAATTTGATATTGAAATTGCAAATGAAGAAGCAGAAAACATTGTGACAGTTTCCGATGCAGTAGAAAAAATCAAGAATGCTTTAAACTCATAATAAATTTTTCATGATGTGACAGGAAAGCCCTTGTTTTTTTACAAGGGCTTTTTATACTATAACTTTATCGAAGGTTTTTTCCTGTCTTACGGATCGCAGCGGTAACACAGAAAAAAGCCTCTGAGAAATGGAGGATGCTATGTCAAAAATAGAAGAACTGCAGGAACGCATTGGCTATGAGTTCAAAGAGGAAGGGCTGCTGCGGCAGGCGCTGACCCACAGCTCTTATGCCAATGAGAAACATATGAAAAAGCTTTCCGACAATGAGAGACTGGAATTTTTAGGAGATGCGGTGCTTGAAATTATTTCCAGCGAATTTTTGTACCGGAATTATCCGAAGCTTCCCGAGGGGGATTTGACGAAGCTTAGGGCAAGCATTGTCTGTGAGCCCACGCTGGCGCTCTGTACCAGAGAATTGGATTTAGGTGAATACCTGCTTTTGGGAAAAGGGGAAAACTTAACCGGAGGGAGAAACCGGAAATCCATCTTATCGGATGCCATGGAGGCGGTGATTGGAGCCATTTACCTCGACGGCGGCTTTGACAGTGCAAAAGTCTTTATCCACAGGTTTATTTTGACGGATATCGAGCATAAAAAGCTGTTTTATGACAGTAAAACCATTTTGCAGGAATTGGTGCAGGGAAATTATGAGGAACCTCTTCACTATGAATTATTGTCAGAAGAAGGTCCGGACCATGACAAGAAATTTAAAGTAGAGGCAAGAATCGGGGAACAGGTCATCGGGACAGGCAGCGGACACACCAAGAAGGCTGCAGAGCAGGAGGCGGCGTACCAGGCGCTTCTGGTGCTGAAACCGGAGCTCTAAGCGGGCAGCGGCGGTTTCTGAAACAGAAAAAAGAGGTTTGTATGTATTTAAAGAGCATCGAGATTCAGGGCTTTAAGTCCTTTGCAAATAAAATTCTATTTGAATTTCATAACGGCATTACGGGCATTGTGGGACCGAACGGAAGCGGAAAAAGCAACGTGGGCGATGCGGTGCGCTGGGTATTGGGCGAGCAGAGTGCCAAGCAGCTCCGCGGTGCCAGTATGCAGGACGTTATTTTTGCCGGAACGGAGAACAGAAAGCCCCTAAGTTATGCCTATGTGGCGATTACTCTGGACAATTCTGACCACCAGCTTGCGGTGGACTATGAGGAAGTGACGGTGGCGAGGCGTGTTTACCGCTCCGGCGAGAGCGAGTATTTAATGAATGGAAAAGCCTGCCGTCTGAAAGATGTCACGGAATTATTTTATGATACGGGTATCGGAAAAGAGGGGTACTCCATCATCGGACAGGGACAGATTGAGCGTATCTTAAGCGGAAAGCCGGAGGAACGCCGGGAGCTTTTTGACGAGGCGGCGGGAATTGTAAAATATAAAAAGAGAAAAGCCACCGCCCAGAAAAAGTTAGAGAGTGAGCGGGAAAATCTGATCCGTGTTAATGACATTTTATCGGAGTTAGAGCGTCAGGTGGGACCTTTAGAGCGCCAGGCGGAGAAAGCCCGTATTTATTTAAAGAAAAAAGAAGAATTAAAAACCTATGATGTGAATATGTTCCTGATGGAAGTAGAGCGTATTGGCGGGCAGTTAGAGGAAGTGGACGGAAAATACCGTATTGCCGATGACCAGTTAAAGGAGGCAAACGCATCCTACGAGAATATCAAGACCGAATATGAGCGGATGGAACGGGATATGGAGCAGATGGAGGAACATATCAATTCGCTCCGGGAAAATATCAGCAATTCCACCGTCTTAAAGGGAAAATTAGAGGGGCAGATTAATGTCTTAAAGGAGCAGATACATACGGCGGAGCTGACGGAGGAACATTTGCAGAGCCGTCTTTCCTCCATCGACAGAGAGCGGGAGGAACGGGTGGAGTCGAAAACCACCTATGATGAGCAGAAGGCGGAGGCACAACGCCAGTTAGAGGAAATCAGTGAGCGCAGGGCAAAGGCACAGCAGGCGTTAGCAGAGCTGCAGGCGGAGATTGCAAAATGCAACGAGGGCATGGAGCGGGGCAAAAGTGAGATTATCGAACTTTTGAACAATAAGGCGTCCATCAAGGCAAGACAGCAGCGTTATGACACCATGCTAGAGCAGGTGAATATTCGCAAGGCGCAGCTCACCCAGAGATTGCTGGCAAGAAAAACGGAAGAGGCGGATTTGGAATCCGTACTGGCGGATTATCAGAAGGAGCTAGACGGGGTAAATGCCGCCATTGCAGAATTAAAGCAAAATGCCCTGGAGATGGAGGAAAAGGGCAGGGAGTGGAAAAGGAAATCTGCCGAGACCAGCCAGAAATTAGAGCAGGATATCACCCGGTTCCACAAGGAGCAGTCCCGGTTAGAGTCCTTAAGGAACATTGCAGAGCGCTATGACGGCTACGGCAACAGTATCCGCCGGGTAATGGAGCAGAAGGATGCCAACAAGGGGCTTCTCGGCGTTGTATCCGACCTGATACAGGTGGAAAAGAAATACGAGACTGCCATTGAGACGGCGTTAGGCGGCAGTATCCAGAACATTGTCACCGAGGACGAGGCTACGGCAAAGAAAATGATTGCCTACTTAAAGGAGAACCGTTTCGGACGTGCTACCTTCCTTCCCCTCACCAGTGTGGACGGAAGGGGGAAGTTCAAAAACAATGAGGCACTGCGGGAGCCGGGCGTCATCGGTCTTGCCAGCACGCTGGTAAAGACGGAGAAAAAGTACGAGGGTGTGACGGCACATCTGTTAGGCAGGGTCGTTGTGACGGAAAATATTGATTATGCCACTGCTCTGGCAGGAAAATATCACTATTCCCTCAATATCGTAACCTTAGAGGGAGAGCATTTAAGCCCCGGCGGTTCTATGACAGGAGGAGCTTTCAGAAACAGCAGCAACCTGCTGGGAAGAAAGCGTGAGATAGAAGAGTTAGAGGGCAGTGTGGCAGCCTTAGACGCCGCTATCAGAGAGGAAAAGAACCGCTTAGAGGATATCAAGACTGCCCGTGCCCTGCTGGCGGAGGACATGGAAGAAAACAAGGCGAAGCTGCAGGAACAGTATATTTTGCAGAATACGGCAAAGATAAATGTGGAGCGGGCAGCGGAGCAGCGCAGCGAGAGCGAGTCGGTTTTTGCAGGATTAAGGGCGGAAAACAGTGAGTTAGAGAGCCAGCTTAAGGAAATTAACGAGAATAAAGAGAAGATTGCACAAGAGATTGCGGCTGCCGGAAAACGGGAGGCGGAAATCGAGGAAGAAAGCAGACAGTATCAGGAGATTCTTGATAAGAATGCCGCAAAGGAAGAAGAGGCGGCAAAGGCGGTTTCCGATGTCCAGATGGAAGAAGCCCGGATTCGCCAGCAGGCGGAATTTATCCAGGTAAATATTGACCGTTTAGCAGGAGAAATTGACCGCTACGAGAAGGACAGGGAAGAGTTGCTGCAGCAGGCAAAAGAAGCGAAGGCAGATGCGGAGAAAAAACGCAGCGATATCGAGGAAATCCAAAAGACCCTTCTTGCCTCCGATGACAGCTCTGCGGACCTGGAAAAAGAGCTTAGGGAAAGTGTGGAAAAGAAAGAGGAAATGTCCGCTGTTTACAAGGGATTTTTCCAGAAAAGGGAGGAGATTTCCAAACAGATTTCCGATTTGGACAAGGAGATTTTCCGTCTGAACAGCCAGCGGGAAAAATTAGAGGACGCCAGGGAATCCCAGAATAACTACATGTGGGAGGAATATGAGCTGACCCTTCATGCCGCCATGGAGCTGCGGAATGAGGAATATGACGACCTTGCGGAAATCAAGAAGCTGATTGCAGGCATTAAGGACGATATCCGGAAATTAGGAGATGTAAACGTCAATGCCATTGAGGATTATAAGGAGATTTCCGAACGTTATGAGTTCTTAAAGACCCAGCATGACGATTTGGTGGAGGCAGAAAAGACCTTAGTAGGCATTATCGAGGAACTGGACACCGGAATGCGCAAACAGTTTATGGAAAAATTCGGAGAAATCCAGCGGGAGTTTGACCAGGTGTTTAAGGAGCTTTTCGGAGGCGGAAAAGGTACATTGGAGTTAGTGGAGGATGAGGATATCTTAGAGTGCGGTATCCGTATCATCGCCCAGCCGCCGGGAAAGAAGCTGCAGAACATGATGCAGATGTCCGGCGGGGAGAAATCCTTAACCGCCATTGCGCTGTTGTTTGCCATCCAGAATTTAAAGCCTTCCCCTTTTTGTCTGTTAGACGAGATTGAGGCGGCGCTTGATGATTCCAATGTCAGCCGTTTTGCACAGTATTTACATAAGCTGACCAAGAATACCCAGTTTATTGTGATTACCCATCGCCGGGGCACCATGGCGGCGGCAGACAGGCTTTATGGTATCACCATGCAGGAGAAGGGTGTCTCCACGCTGGTATCTGTAAACCTGATTGAGGATGATTTGGATAAATAAGGTATCTGCAAATCCAGTTGAGAATGATTTGGACAAATAAGGTATCTGCAAATCCAGTCGGGAATGGATTGGATAAATTTAGGAGGAAAGAGGTATGAGTGAAGAAAAGAAAGGCTTCTGGAGCCGTCTGGTTTCCGGATTGAGTAAGACCAGGGATAACATTGTTTCGGGAATTGATTCTATTTTTAACGGTTTTTCCAGTATTGATGAGGATTTCTACGAGGAAATCGAAGAAATCCTGATTATGGGGGATATCGGAGTCAACGCCACCGAGGCGATTATTGAAAACCTGAAAGAAAAAGTAAAGGAAAACAAAATCAAAGACCCGGCAGAGTGCAAGGAACTGTTGATTCGCAGCATCAAAGAGCAGATGGACGTGGGAGAGACGGCGTACCGTTTTGAAAATGAGAAATCCGTGGTGCTGGTCATCGGCGTCAACGGTGTCGGAAAGACCACTTCCGTGGGAAAACTGGCAGGAAAATTAAAAGACCAGGGGAAAAAGGTAGTGTTGGCGGCGGCGGATACCTTTCGTGCGGCGGCGGGTAACCAACTGTTGGAGTGGGCGAACCGTGCCAATGTGGAAATGATTGGCGGTCAGGAGGGCGCTGACCCGGCAGCAGTGGTTTACGATGCGGTGGCGGCGGCAAAGGCGAGACATGCAGATGTGCTGCTCTGCGATACGGCGGGAAGGCTTCACAATAAGAAAAACCTTATGGAAGAGTTAAAGAAGATCAACCGTATCATAGACAGAGAGTTTCCGGACGTCCATCGGGAAAATCTGGTGGTCCTGGACGGAACCACAGGTCAGAATGCCTTAAATCAGGCAAGGGAATTTGCCCAGGT
>JAGAIK010000490.1 GCA_017626625.1 Roseburia sp. | reverse complement strand
CTGTCCTTCGGCTCAACATCGTTCATTAATTTTCCGTCGATTTTGAACTCACCGGAAGAAATCTCTTCCAGACCTGCAATCATACGAAGGGTGGTAGATTTACCACATCCGGATGGTCCTACGAAGATGATGAACTCCTGGTCTTCTACTTCAAGGTTGAAATCCTTAACAGCCTCAAAACCGTTAGGATATACTTTGCAAACGTTCTTTAAAGATAAACTTGCCATTGGTCTAAATACCTCCTAAAATTTGTTTACGTTTTTTGATAGTTATACTATACAAAAAAACAGCCGAAAACACCATATGCCGCCTTCACAAAGAATTTCTTTTTTTCTTGTGGAATGTTACAGTGCTTTCGACTGTTTTTCTGTTTTTTCGTCAAACTGACGGATTCGCATTCTTTTTTTATACAAAATGACGAAGCTGTTTACAGGCGGGAATACCCAAAACCGTTGACCACTGCCTCTAAACGTTCCCCGTTTTTACAGAACGGACACTCATCCGCCGTGTAAGCTGCGTATCCCGGCAAATCCGCCTCTGAAAATACGCTGGTCACCTGCATCCCCTCCACACTTTTTACCGTGCTGAAAATAGACGCCACCGCCTCCACCGTTCCTCCGTAATAGCGGATGCCCTCTAAGCTGCGGCGGATAGTCTTTCCTGTGGTTGTGGTGGCAGACAGCAGAAGAATATGTTTTCCGTCTATACTGGGCTTGATATTGTCACGGAACAACAACTGGTTGCTGCTGTTTAACTCCGGCTCCACCACGTAAATGGTTTCATGACGGTTCGTGGAAACAAAGTCGCCGTTTTCAAACTCCTCCGCCAAAAAAGCTCCGATGACCTCCGTCCCGTCCATACATACAATAGTGTCTATGTAAGAAATTCTGCCGATGTTGTGATACAATACCTTTGCCAGTTCCTTTGCTTCCTGTACCCTGGTCTTTAAGCTGGTCATGTCAATGTAGTAATTGATGTGGGAGTGACTGGTGGCAAAATGCCCGGGTATTGCGTGAATCGCCACCCTGTTGCTCTCTTTTGAATAAAATTTTACCATTCTGCTTTCCATAAACACGTTCTCCTTTCTCTGCCTGATGGGCGTCCCCCATGATTAGTTTCTTCCCGTGCTGCCAATTCCTCCACGGTTTTTATTTGAAAGGCTCTCCACCTCTTCAAACACAATCTTCGGCTGGTGTCTTTGAATACGGAACTGACAGATTCTGTCATTCACATGAATCTCCGTGTCCCGCAGGGCAAGCGCCGGCATTTTATATACATCGTCGTTGCCGCAGTAGCTCTCGTCAATCACCCCCATGTGATTCGTCTGGATAATCCCAAAATTTTTATAGGTGGAGCTTCGCGGCACAATCACCGCCTCATACCCCGCCGGAAGCTCCATGGAAACCCCAAGACTGATGAGCTTAAACTCGCCCTTTTTTAAGGTCACGTCCTCCGCCGCCCGCAAGTCAATCCAGTCGCTCTTTCCGTCAATATACTCCAGCTTGCTGATTTTATCGGAGTGATATTTTATCTTAATCTTTTCCTGTTCCATTTCTTTTTCCTCTCTGCCGTCTGGTGAAAGAACGCTGTGAAGTTCTTCTCACGCCTTCCATTCCAGGTCGCTGTGCTCCGCACGCTTATCCCGCAGCATCAGCTCCCGGACTGCCTCCCGTGCCGGCATATCCTCAAACAACACTTTATTTACCGCCTCAATAATCGGCATATCTTCCCCGTATTTTTCCGCTAAGGCAATGGCAGCTTTGGCGGAATAAATTCCCTCCACCACCATCTTCACTTCCTCCGTTGCCTGCTTCATGGTATAGCCCTGTCCGATGAGCATTCCCGCTTTCCGGTTCCTGCTGTGCTTGCTCTCACAGGTCACAATCAAATCGCCGATTCCGGTAAGACCGCTCAATGTCTCGGCATTTGCTCCCATTTTGATGGCAAGACGTGCGATTTCCGTGATGCCCCTGGTAATCAGCGCCGCCTTGGTATTATCACCATAGCCTAAGCCGTCCGCCATGCCTGCCGCTAACGCAATGACATTTTTCAGGGAACCGCCCAACTCCATCCCCAGTACATCCGGGCTGGTGTACACACGGAACACCTCATTCATGAAAATATCCTGAACGCTCTCCGCCACCGCCTTCTTTTTTGCGCCTGCCACTACCGTGGTGGGAAGACCGATCCCCACTTCCTCCGCATGGCTGGGTCCGCACATCACCGCCACTTCCGCTGCCGGAATCTCCTGCTCCACCACCTCGGAAATGGTCATCAGGGTTTCTTCCTCTATGCCCTTTGCCACGCAGACAATCACCTGCCCCTCCTTCACAAAGGGAGCCATGCTCTTTGCCGTGCTTCTGGTAAATACGGAGGGCACCGCTAAAATCAGAAAATCCTTATCTGCGATAGCGCTGCCTAAATCCGTGGTAAAACAGATATCCTCCGGCAGTTTTACTCCGGGGAGCTTCTCCACATGCTCATGCTTTTCCTTCAACATCGTAATCTCGGATTCCATAATGGACCAGACCGTCACTTCATTTCCATTGGTGTGCAGCACCAGTGATAATGCAGTTCCCCAGCTCCCGGCTCCGATGACCGCTACTTTTTTCTTCATCAAATATGTTCTCCTATTTCTTTGCCTTAACGCCGATTTTATTTTCTGTTCCGTTTAAAAGACGTTTGATATTCGCCCGGTGCCGCCACAATGCCATGGCAGTAAAGCAGGCGCTTACCACATAAAACTCCGGCAGATATGCCCTGTCTATACTAAGATAACCCATCTGACCGAAAATAACCGCCTGAATGAGATAAGCGGTCACCACCGTGATGGAACCCAGTGACACATACCTTGTCGCCGCCACAAGAATAATAAACAAAACGAGGCATATGGGAGCCGCCTGGGGGCATACCGCTAAAATCACGCCGGAAGTACAGGCTATGCCCTTCCCCCCTTTAAATTTCAGGTAGAAAGGGAAATTATGTCCCAGTACTGCGCCAAATCCGGCATACAGCTCCAATACCTTAACAGCGTCCGGATAGCGTTCCGCAAACAGCAGATGGGCAATCAGCACCGCAAAGATTGCCTTAAACAAGTCCCCAAGGAAGGTAATCAGCCCCGCCTTTAACCCCAGTACCCTTAAGGTATTGGTTGCACCTGAATTTCCGCTGCCCTGGGTGCGGATGTCCACGCCCTGCTTCTTTCCATAAAGATATCCTGTCTGCAAAAGTCCGCAGGCATATCCCAACAGGATTGCTAATACTCTTGCCCCAATCATTATTTTTCTTCCTTCCTCTCTCGAATAATAAACTTAAGCGCCGTTCCCCGGAAACCAAAGGTATCACGAATCCGGTTTTCCAAGTAACGGGTATAAGAAAAGTGCATCAATTCCTTATCATTGACAAAAATAACAAAGGTTGGCGGTTTGACCGATACCTGGGTGGTATAATAAATCTTCAGACGTTTTCCCTTATCGGAAGGCGGCTGCTGCATTGCCACCGCCTCCGCCACAATTTCATTTAACACTCCGGTGGCAACACGCATACTGTTGTTTTCAATGACCACATCAATCATCTCAAACAGCTTATTTAACCGCTGTCCCGATTTTGCGGAAATAAACAGTATCTCCGCATAAGGCATAAAGCTCAAAATCTGGCGGATTTTCTCCGTATGGCGGTAAATGGTCTTATCGTCTTTTTCAATGGCGTCCCATTTATTGACGGCAATGATAATCCCCTTTCCCCGGTCGTGGGCGATTCCTGCAATCTTGGCATCCTGCTCCGTCACGCCCTCCGTAGCGTCAATGACGATGATGCAGACATCCGCCCGCTCCACCGCAGTCACAGCACGGATAATACTGTAGCGCTCGATTTCCTCTTTTATCTTGTTTTTCCGGCGAAGCCCTGCGGTATCAATAAATACATATTCCTTTCCATTGTATTTAATGTCCGTATCAATGGCGTCACGGGTGGTTCCCGCAATATCCGATACAATGACGCGGTCCTCCTGCGCTAACTTATTAATCAGGGAGGATTTTCCCACGTTGGGTTTTCCGATAATGGCGACCTTCGGACGCTCGTCCTCCGCCTCTTCTTTGTTATACTCCGGAAAATATTTCACCACCTCGTCCAACATATCCCCCAGCCCTAACATGGAGGCTGCGGAAACCGGGAAAGGCTCGCCGATTCCCAGATTATAAAACTCGTAGACATCCGGCATATATTTTTCGAAATTATCCACCTTATTTACCACCAGAACCACCGGTTTCCCGGAACGGCGCAGCATGTCCGCCACCTTGGAGTCGGAATCCTGCAAACCCTGCCGCACGTCGGTGATAAACAGAATCACATCTGCGGTGGCAATGGCAATCTCCGCCTGCTCCCTCATCTGGGATAAAATCACATCCTTGCTGTCCGGCTCAATACCTCCGGTATCTATCATGGTAAATTCATAATTCAGCCAGGTAACCTCCGCATATATCCGGTCCCTGGTCACCCCCGGCGTATCCTTTACGATGGAAATCCGCTCCCCCGCAAGGGTATTAAACAACGTGGATTTTCCCACATTGGGACGTCCCACAATCGCTACAACTGGTTTACTCATTTTTTTCTCCATGCGCACACGCCTTTTGTGCATCTCAAGTTTGGGCGTGTGCGCGCAAACTTGGGGTTGAAAAAATTACGATATATGATTTTTTCAACCTTACCTCACTTCATAACATTAGCTGTCAAAACAGCATCGCTTCTAACAAATCCTGACCGCTTGATTTTACAATATCTATTTCCACTTGTAAAGCGGTTTTCAGTTCCCCTAAAGTCATATCGTCTAAGAACACTTCCTCGCCGCTGCGCAGAAGATTGCAGGGCAAAAGCAGCTTTTCTCCCAATTCCTGTTCCTTTAACTGCGCCTCTAAATCCTGTCCGGTTAAAAGCCCCGACACGGTAATCCGTTCCCCGAAGAAGTCGTTGCGGATAGGGTAAACCCGGATATCATAATCAGGAAACTCCTCCATGCACTCCCCCGCTAACTGTGTGATAAAAGGAGCCGCTAAAAACCCGGTGGCAAGGGAACGGATACGCTTTTTCCCTGCTGCCCCCTGCAGCGCCTCCGGCACGTTTCCCTCTGCCTTTTTCTCCGAAAGCTCACGCAGCGCCTCCCGGAACTCGTCTAACAGCAGCCGTATCATGCCTACGCCGTTCTCTAACTGGATATAGCCGTCATAGTTTTCCTCCCCCGGCAGTTCCTGTTCCGCCAGCAGATACCACTCGTCGCTGGCATGGATAAAGTGGGTTCCGTGGCTCTCCATGCAGACCTGCT
>JAGAIK010000489.1 GCA_017626625.1 Roseburia sp. | reverse complement strand
GGGTATTCTGCTGTAAAGAGTTTTTCCAGTTCAAGTGCATACGGATAAGAAATCGTTTCCGCTGTGACAATATATCGGTTTTGCATAACAGGCAGCAATTTTTCACAAACGCCGTCCGGAAATATATAGACAACATCCGTATAAGAATTGTAAACGGTTTCCCCGATTGCTTCCTCATAATAAGAATGTTCAGCAAGCGTCAATTCTCCCGCATCCGTGGTAACACTGGTATGCTCTGTGAGAAAGCTGTCCTTTTCTTCTTCCGTTGCAATGGACTGCCAGTGTGTTGTAAATTCGTTTTCCGCTAAAGATACCGGCTCATATCCTAACATTTCCCGTATCATGTTGTAATCACTCAAAGAAATTGCCGCAACAGGGAAATCATATTTTACCCGGTTATGAAAATCTGCTTTCTCTGGCAGATATAAATGAAAGGTACAGTCATAAGCTGTTTCAATTCCATGTTCGGCAAGAAAATCTGTAATCATTTCGTAATCATCATTCGGCAGATATTTTTCTTCATATACGTTATTATATCTGGAAGAAATCTGAACGTCATACATAGAGCGTGCATCCAGATAACCCGAAGCCCAGCCTGTCAAAATCGGAGCAGCGACAAACAGGAAAACAGCAAGCACTAAGGTTATGCAGATAAGCGTCATGGTTTTACTGGTGGTATTTAATTTTGAAATAATCTGCCCGAAAAAAAACAGGTTTTCGCCATGGTATCTATGCTCCGGGGATTTCTCTTTCCATGCGACAATAAAATTTCCTGCAAGGTATATCAATGCGCAGATAAAGAAAAGTAAATCAACCAGAATAAACATCATATATTGATTGATGGTCCCGGTTCCCCAGGATAAATAGTACCTGTTTGTGAATAACGGGACACTTGCCGCCATAAAGGCATTGAGGGCAGAAAAGCCCAATAATGCGGGAAGCAGCGTATAAAATTCTGCTTTCCTCTTTGCAATCAGCCACCAGACAGACCAGAGGAGAGCAGCGGCGGGAAAGAAGATATTTCCCCAAAACATGATTTTAACGGGCAGGGCAAAACGGCTGTCATAGTAAAATACAACTTTACTGATTCCTGTAATAAACGCCCAAACGATAACTATTTCAAAAAATACCGAAGCAGCAACAATCCAACGGCTCTTTTTTGGTTCCGGGTCATTTTCCCTGTCTGCCGAAAGCATATCTATAATTTTGGTTTTCCGAATGGTACGGATATTAAATATTCCTACCACAAGGAAACTCAAAACAAAGAACCCAATCGTCAGCAGGACTGTATCCGGAAACAGCGTCCATGTCAGCCCATAATCTTTCCCATAGGACGTCAGCAGCATTGCCGTAATAAACTGTGAACAGAACGCACCGAGGAAAATTCCAAGTACAATAGAAAGCATTCCCATCATCAATGTTTCTGCAAAGAAAAGCCCTGCAATGGTTTTCTGTTCCATTCCCATAATGGCTTGAACCGCAAACTCTTTCTGCCTGCGCCGCAGCATATAGTGATTGACAAAGCGTATCAAAAACAACAGGCACAATGTAATCAGACAAATTGCTATTTTCATGCCGTCACTCAGCAGCGTGAAATCATATTCACTTCCAATATCCGGCTGATAATATCTGCTGGATATGGACAGGAACGAATAGAACAGAGTGACACATATTGTCATAGTCACAATATAAATGAGATAATCCTTTATGGAGCGTTTTACATTTTTAAAAATCAGCTTAGCATACATGGCTTTGTCCTCCTCCAATCATGGTAAGGACATTCAGAATTTTATGAAAGAAGTTGTTTCTGCTATCGTTACCTTTTTGTAATTCTGTAAAAATTTCCCCGTCCTGTAAGAACAAAATACGGTTCGCATAGCTTGCTGTAAAAGCGTCGTGCGTTACCATTAAAATGGTTGCGTCAAGTTGTTCATTGATACTTTGGATGGTAGCTAAAAGCAGTTGTGATGAATGGCTGTCCAAGGCGCCTGTCGGCTCATCCGCCAAAAGCAGCTTCGGGTGATTGATGATTGCCCTGGCACAGGCACACCGTTGTTTCTGCCCGCCCGACACCTGATACGGGTATTTGTTCAGAATATCGCTGATATTCAGCCGTTTCGCAATATCCATAATACGCGGCTCTACAGTTTTTGCAGGCGTTTGATTGATTGCCAGTGCCAACGCGATATTTTCAGAAATCGTCAGCGTGTCTAAGAGGTTAAAATCCTGGAATACAAAGCCTAAGTTTTCCCTGCGGAACCGGGCGAGTGCTTTCGGTTTTATCTCCGTTACATCCGTTCCCTCTAAATAGATATGTCCGGCACTTACTGTATCAATCGTAGAAATGCAGTTGAGCAGTGTTGTTTTCCCGGAGCCGGACGCGCCCATGATACTTAAAAACTCGCCTTCCTGTACGGAAAAGCTGATATCTTTAATGGCTTTTGTGATATTTCCCTCATTACCATAGTATTTTTGTATATGTTCTAACTTTAAAATGTCGTTCATGCTTCCTGCCTCCTTGTCGTTTATGCTTTTATTGTAAACGACGTGCTTTGATTTTTGTATCAGGTTTTCTTACGCACTTCTTACAAAAATGTAAGAAGTGCAGGGCATATCAGCCCTGCACTCCCGTAACAAAATCATTGATATGAAAGGACAGCGTAATCGTTGTTCCCTTTCCCTCTGAATATGCAGTCAATCCTATTCCAAGTTTATCGCAAAGACGCTTGCAGAGATATAAGCCAATCCCCGTTGAGCTTTGAATCATCCGCCCATTCTGTCCGGTAAATCCTTTTTCAAAAATACGGGGCAGGTCGCTTTCTGATATACCCATTCCATTATCTTCTACGGATAAAAGAATCCGGTCGTTTTCCCTCACTGTAAAAAAGCGTAAAACCGGCTTTTCTGTACGGTATTTGACAGCATTGCTGATAATCTGGTTTAAGATGAACCGCACCCATTTATCATCGGTATAGACATTGCTATCTATGTTATCTGCTGTAATAACCACATTGTTTTGACGCAGAAGATATTTGTTATCTGCGATTGCAGAATGTACGACATCACGCAGCTCGATTTCTCTGATAAGATAATCCTTTTCTGTATGCTCACTGCGGGCATAATAAAGCGCCTGCTCCGTAAAGCGATTGATATTTTCTAACTCTGCTAACATTTCTCTGACAAATGGAGAATCATTGTTTTCACAAAGCAGTTTCATTGCCGTAATCGGCGTTTTCACTTCATGTATCCATTGTTCAATATATTCTTTGTATTCTTTTCGCTCCCGCTGTACTCCGCCTATTTTTTCAAGCATGGACTTTTCAGCCATTTTCAGAATACGATAGAATACCTCTTCATCCGCTCTTTCCGGGATTTCCATAACTTCCGGCAGCAGGTATTTTTCCTCTAATTGTTCTGCCATTTCTAACAGCTTACACAAGTGCTTTTTTCGTGTAAAGTAGAGAGTGGTAAAATACAGGATGATAACAGCCATCCAGACAACTACAACAAGCAGACTAACAGAAACAGGATTGCCGTTAGCAGTCAAAAACAGGACAAGGGCAAGCATACCTGTAAGATTCATTAAAAGAACGGGCAGTTGATTTTTCAGAAATAGTTTTCCGTTCATAATGTGTACCCCTGTCCGTGTTTTGTCTTGATGAAGTCTGTCAGACCAATCGCTTCTAGTTTTCCCCGAATACGGGTCATATTCACACTAAGGGCATTGTCGTCAATATAAAGCTGGCTGTCCCAGAGAAAATCCACAATGTCATTCCGGGTGCAGATTTTTCCGGCATTCTTAAAAAGATAGTAGAGGATTTTCAGTTCATTTTTCGTAAGTTCTGCTCTTTGTCCGTTGTATTCTATGGAGCTGCTTTCTAAATGCAGCGTTGCTCCGTTCCATGTAAAAACTTCTGCTTGCTCTAAATGATATGCCCGCCGTAACAATGCGGCAATTTTAGCAAGCAAAATAGCGGTGTTGTATGGCTTTGTGATAAATGCGTCGCCGCCAAGCATGATACTGTTCAGCTCGTCCATATCTGTATTGCTGCTTGTTACAAATATAATCGGCATATCTGAAAAAGTGCGAATTTGGGAACATATATCAAAACCGCTGTTCCCCGGCAGCTTTATATCCAAAAGCACCAAATGCGGTAAAAACGATTTCACCTGCTCGATTGTATTTGAAAAATCTGTGACAGCAGAAACCTCATAACCGTTTCCGGATAAAAGCGTTTTAAGCTGTGTCTGTATTGTAAAATCATCTTCGACAATAAGTATTTTCTGCTTCATAGAAAGACCTCCCTGGCATTTCATTATACTTTATCAGAGAGGTTTTCTCAATCCTGTTAAGCGGAATTATCTTTCCTCCGCCTGTGTCTCCTCCACCGTCCTTGCCTCCGATGATGTAGCCTGGCTCATGCCGTCTACCACTCCCTTACTCCCCCATATCAGAAGAAGTATTATCAGTACAACTACAATCAGTACTGGCCACAATTTTTTCTTATTCATAAATAACGCCGACTCCTTTTCCTTCGTCTGTTTTTATCTGTTAGTCATTTCTAACCAACAGGAATACTATACTATAACACCTCCCGTTTTCGCAATCATTTTATCCGCCGTTATCGTAAATATTTTATCAATAGCTCCTCGCCGCCAAAGCTTATAAAACAAAAAAAATACTATGCGGAAGTTTTCCCCCCGCATAGCATTTTACCTTAACACTTTTTTCTTTTACTGACTTCTTAAAATTACTTATCCCCATGTTTCTTCTTAAGGGTTTCGATATTCGCATCTACCTGTTTTTTGTGCAGTGGATACCAGAACCATAATACAACTGCCAGAAGTCCAAAGCCAAGCGCCGGTACAAGGGTACTGATATTAAATATTCCATTTACCACGCTGTCCTCAAATGCCGTTGCCTCCGTATATCCCACTGCGGTAAGCAGTAAACCGGAAAGACCTGCAGATGCTGCCTGACCAAGCTTTCTTGCAAAGGAGTACAGTGCGTATACCGAACCGTCCTCACGAATGCCGTTTACAATTTCAGAATAATCAATAACATCTGTAATCAATGCCCACACAACCATATTGAACATTCCAAGTCCCAGATAAGCAATCGTAATCATTGCCACGTAAACCCACACATTTTCCGGACGCATGATGAAAAGCACAATACAAACTACCGTTGCCAGAATACTTGAAATAACAGAAAGCTCTGCTTTACCAATCTTATTGGAAATCGGTTTTGCCAATGCTGCTGCAATAAACATTGCCACCATCATAACCATGGTCGCTGCAGAGGATGCCTTCGCATTGCCATAGAAATTCGGGTATACATAATTTGCCATAGACTGCATGGTAAGCTGTGCTAATAACATAAGGATTGCAGCTACAATAATGGAAATCAAAGCTCTGTTTTTCACTGCATTGATAAGCATCTTACCAACACTGACCTGTTTTTCTTCTTCTGTTTTCTCCGGTTTCACACGCTCAGTGGTCAGAGAATAACAAAGGAGATAACAAATAACTGCTAATACGGAACATACCCCGGCAGCGATTGTAAATTTTCCGCCGTTTAATACGGAAACATCTCCCACCTGGTCATACGCCACCAGCGGAATGCCTGCGCCGATGATAACGCCCGCTAAGGTACCACCTATGCTTCGGAAGGTAGATAAGGACTGACGGTCGCTTGCTTCCGGAGAAATCGCAGATGCCATGGAGCCGTAAGGTATGTTGACTGAGGTATAAAAAATGGAACCCCATAAAATATAAGTTACAAACAAATAGCCAATCTTAAATGCCATGGGCATGTCAGCAAGTGCACTCTGATACATCAGAAATGATGCGATTGCCACCGGACCGCACATACGGCGAATCCACGGTTTAAATTTACCTACCGGGGTCATCTTGCTCCGGTCACAGATACGTCCCATGGTTACGTCGGTAAACGCATCCACAAAACGTGCAATCATCATAACAACGCCGACTGCCGCTCCCGGTACGCCCATAACGTCCGTGTAGAACTTCATTAAGAAACTGGATGAAAGGATAAATGTGAAATCATTTCCGAAATCTCCGAACAAATATCCCAGTTTGTCCTTAATGCCAAAGGGTTTAACATTTCCTGTTGCCATATCGTTTTCCTCTCTTTCGTCTTGTATACAAGTTTCTTGTTTTTTGGGTACCCGTTTCTTGTTTTCTGTAATTTAACTATAGCACGCTTGTATGCAAGCGTCAATAAGTTATTGTATCTTTTACCTTTAGCACTATTTTCCATAGCATTTTTTGTGCATTATGTATATATTTTTAGGGTTTTGTTACGCTTTCCATTTATATCCAACTTGTATACAAGTCTTTTTATCCAGAAATTTCCGAGCATCGCAGACAGACAGAATACCCAGCCTTTCCAGCAAAATCTGTTTTGTTTCCTAAATCAGTATTTTTTCTCCCCCAACAAAAAACAGACCCCAACCGCCCGGTTTTTCCACCGGGCGGTCAGAAGTCCGTCTCTATCTTTGAATAATACTCTCCTCTTTTTTATAACCGTGTATCCCACATGCCGCAGAAGCTGTCCACCGGGTCCTCGCCCTTAAACGCCTCTTTTCCTGTCATCAGCTTCTCCACCAACGCATCAAAGGTCTGATCATCACTGTCATAGGTGTTGATATAAGTTCTCGCCTGAGGAATATCCGCCAGAACGAAAGGTTGTCCGCAGCCAACCACCACAACCGGAAGCTCATGCACATACCAGGGGATTTCTCCGCCGCCCTTGCTCATGCCAAAGCCCGGTCTTGCCACAGGCTGGAATCCTCCTGCAATATCCACCAGGGTGATAATCAAATCCTGATTTTCCCGGAATTCCTTAATCTCCGTCTTTCCGGCAAAATACATATTAACATCCACTTTTTCCCCTGCCGCAGCTCTCTTTGCCAGCACATCAAGAGGACTTTCGTAAATGAAAGCGTCAAAGCCTTTTTCTATCAGCTTGTCACGAAGGCGCTCCGCCGGGCTCTTCTTACCGCCGCCCATAAATTTCGCCATCATAGCTCCCATGGCTCCTGCGGAAAGTCCGCTTACCGATACAATCATGATTCTCTTATACCGCTCCGGAATCATCGGAAGTACATCCTCGTCCCGGTATTTTACAAGAGTGATTGCCTTGTCAGAAATCTCCTTTGCCACTGCTTTGTGCTCTTCGCAGCCAATCAACTGCTCCATAACGGTTTTCGGCGGCACAATCTCCGTCTTTGCCTTTTTGTGCAGTCCCATATGGGCTTTTAACGCAAGAATGCGGTGCAGGGCGTCAGAGAGACGTTCTTCCGTAATCACGCCGCTGCGGTAGCCTTCCATCATGCTGTTAAAATCCTCGTCCATCTCGTTAAAGAACAGGAACATATCCACGCCTGCCGCAATGGTGCGGGGCAGCATTTCACTCCGCTTCATCCGGCAGGTCAGCCCTACCATATGGGAAGCGTCTGTGAGCACCATGCCGTTAAAGCCTAATTTTTTCCGCAACAGTCCCTCAATCAGTTCCGGTGAAAGGGTAGCCGGCTGGATATCCTCGTCCTTAATGTCCGGATTGAAATATCTGGTATAAGCAGGCTGCATGATATGACCTGCCATAATTGCCTCTAAACCGTTGTCAATGAGGTTCTGATACACCTTTCCGAAGCTGGCGTCCCACTCCTCACAGGTCATGGTATTGATGCTGTTTGCCACATGCTGGTCGCGGAAATCCAGACCGTCTCCCGGGAAATGCTTTGCCGCACAGCAGAAGCCCTCGTTGGTATGAGCGCCGTCCAAATACGCCTTCGTCATCTCGCAGACCTGCTCCACGTCATTTCCGTAAGTACGCAGCCCAATCACCGGATTTTCCCAATTGTACAGGATATCGCTGACCGGAGCGAAGGAAAGGTTGCAGCCCACGCTGGCTGCTTCCTTATTGGAAATCCTGCCAAGCTCATAGGCATATTTTTTATCCCTGGTGGCGCCGATTTTCGTCTGGGGTGCAATCATGGTTCCGTCGGTGCAGGCGCCGTTTCCGCCGTTTTCCGTATTACATGCAATGATGAGGGGAATCTTGCTGTTCTCCTGCAGAATCCGGTTCTGCTCATGGACTTCCTCCCCCTTTGCCGGGTTGTAGCGGATACCGCCGATGTGGTATTTTTCCACCGTCATTTTCAGGTAATCCTCTTCCCTCGACGTCCCCATGTTAAAAAATAACTGACCGATTTTTTCCTCAATGGTCATGCCCGCAATGGTGTCCTCCACCCACTGACATGCCTCGTCATCTAAGAAAAACGGCTTTGCTTTCATATCTACCATAATAAAAACCCCCTGTTCCTTACATTCCTAAATTTTGTTTAAACTCCGCAATCAACCGCTGCTGGTAAGCCGCATCAAAGCTTCCCTCCAGCAGTCCTGGAAATGCCTCCTCTGCCAGCTTTTCCCAGCTCTCCCCTTCCCTGTTCACCAGAATCGGAAAAAACCAGACACCATTTTTTTCCGCAGCTTCCATGTCACCTGGCGCATCTCCCACCATCAGTATCTTTTCCGGTGCATAGCCCATGGCTTTCAATTCTCCGATACAGAATGCTTTAGAGCCCGCCTCCTGGGTCAGCAGCACACGGCAGTGCTCCGCTAAGCGGTGCTTCTGCCACTCCGCCTCCACCGCCTCTTTATTGGCGGAGGAAACTGCTGCCAAATCCGCCTGACGGCACATCTGAGCCATGGTTTCCTTCACATGGTCAAAGGGTTTGTCCTCCGCCGGAAGCCCGTGAATGGCACGGTTGGTGCGGATACTCCAAAGCAGGGCAAGCTCCACGCAGGGGTTGTCCGTTTTCTGGGAAAATGACATCAGTGCCGGATTGGAAAGCTCCTTCGCCTCCCTGGTCCATGCCGCAAATTCTTCCAGCCCCTCCGTTTTGCATAGTCCTCTTTTTTCCACCTCCAGCAGAGCCAGCGCCAGCCCCTTAAAGCGGTTAATGCCTCTGGTGCCGGAATACAGGTTAATGGAAAGCCATAACTCCATGCACTCGTCAAAATGCTCCTCTAACCCATAGGTGTAAATCCACTGGGGGCCAAAGCATTTCCGATGCTTTACTTCCATGGTGTCCATGGCACAGCCGTCGCTGTCAATGCACACCATAAATTCACTTTTTTTCTCAAAGTCAAAATATCCCATCCAAACCTCCCGGAACAAACCTTCAGACCTGCCTGCTGGTGCATCGTCGATATCGAACTTTTTTCATTTTATACTCCTGAATATGCAGCGAAAGCTCCGTCAATCGGAATACATGCCCCGTTGACAAATCCGCTTGCCTCTTCACAGGCTAAGAACAGCACAGAGCCGATTAACTCTTCCACCTCTCCGAAACGGTCCATCGGCGTGTTGTTTAAAATCTTGCCGGTTCTGGCTGTAGGCGTACCATCCTCGTTAAACAGAAGCTTTGCATTCTGCTGAGTAGAGAAAAAGCCCGGTGCGATGGCATTGCAGCGGATTCCCACCTTGGAGAAATGAACCGCCAACCACTCGGTAAAGTTGGTGATAGCTGCCTTTGCCCCTGAGTATGCCGGAATTTTCGTCAGCGGTGTGTAAGCATTCATAGAAGAAATATTGATGATGCTTGCGCCTTTTTTGTTCACCATATCCATGGCAAATACCTGGGTCGGAATCAGCGTACCCATAAAGTTCAGGCTGAATACAAAAGAAACACCGTCCGCGTCCAAATCGAAGAAAGTTTTCATCTTGCCTAAATCCTCCGGCTGGAAGAACTCATCATCCGTGGTAGCCTTTGGATTGTTTCCCCCTGCACCGTTGATTAAAATATCACAGGTTCCGAAATCCTCTGCAATCAAATCTCTTGCAGCTTTTACACTGTCTTTCTCTAATACATTGCATTTATAACCCTTTGCAATATAACCTTTTTCCACAATCGCGTCTGCATTTTTCTTTGCAGCCTCTTCATTTAAGTCAAGCAGAGCCACCTTTGCCCCTGTCATCGCCATCGCCTCTGCCAGCACGGAACAAATCACACCGCCTGCTCCTGTCACTACAACTACTTTGTCCTTCAAGTCAATCTGAAATGGTAATTTCATACGTTTTCCCTCCTATTAATATGTGTATGTTGCCTTGGTATTTATTTCCGTGAAGATTTCTCCACTGCCTCCCAGAGTCCGTTAATATAAGTAGCGCCTAATGCACGGTCATAAAGTCCGTATCCCGGTCTGCCCGTCTCGCCCCAAATCATACGTCCGTGGTCCGGTCTGATATATCCGGTAAATCCATTTTCGTACAGCGCCTTCACAATCTCATACATATCCAGAGAACCGCAGCTTGAAAGGTGCGCCCGCTCTTCAAATCCATTCTCCAACACTGCCACATTTCTCAGATGTGCAAAATGCACCCGTCCCATCGCCGTATATTTCGCAGCCATCGCCACCACATCATTCTTGTTCGAGCAGCCCAGAGAACCGGTACATAAGGTAATGCCGTTATGCGGGTCATCCACCAGTTTCAGGAAACGGTCAATGTTCTCCTCGCAGGTAATGATTCTCGGCAGCCCGAAAATACTCCAGCAGGGGTCATCCTCATGAATCGCCATATTCACATCGCACTCCGCAGCCACCGGAATTACCTTCTGCAGGAAATACTGTAAGTTGTCCCACAACTGGTCCTCAGACATGGCATTGTACTCCGCCACCACATTTTTCAATTCCTCTCTCGTGTAACTGGAATCCCAGCCCGGCAGCGTCAAATCACTGTCGCTCTCCAAAGGATTCACCGCATCCACCTGCTCCTGATAATAAACCAGCGAAGTAGAACCGTCCGGCAGCACATGGTCTAACTGCGTTCTCGTCCAGTCAAACACAGGCATAAAATTATAACAGATACATTTCACCCCTGCCTTCGCCACCCGGCGGATCTTCTCACAATAATTCTCAATATACTTATCTCTCGTCGGCTTACCAAGCTTAATATCCTCATGCACCGGAATACTCTCAATCACCTCAAAGTGAAGCCCCTTCTCCTCCACCAGTTTCTTCAACCGGGCAATACTTTCCTCACTCCAAACCTCTCCCACCGGCACATCATAAACTGCCGTCACAATCGAGTGCATCCCCGGAATCTGCCGGATATTATCCAGCGTCACCTTGTCATCTTCTCCATACCAGCGAAATGATAATTTCATAGCATCCTCCATTCTGCAAACCAGACCTCTCTGCGTCCTTTGCTTCGTTCTTTTATACTACCACTATAACACCCTTGTATACAAGTATCAACCTTTTTTTCATTTTTTATGTTTCCACCAGATACAGCCCTTACTTTTTGTCAATTTTGCACAATCCCCCATCCCTCCCCTCATCATCCTCCCAGTTCTCTTTTGCTTGCTTGTATACAAGCTCTTTCCCCTTCCATTTTTTCTATTTTCCGCCTATAGTTTCCCCACATCTCCATTTTCTATGTATCCCCTCCCATTTTTCAAACATTCCCACCGGCAGCCTACCCCAAGGGATTCGGGCGGCAAAAGCGGCTGAGCGGGGTGTCTGTGGGGTGGAGGGGGCAGCGGGCGGTCTGGGCGTGTGACCTTGGGAAGAGATTAGATGTTCTTAGAAATCTGCCCGATACACAGTAACGCCCAGCCACGGATGGCTGGGCGAGGTACAACGGCGCCATGGAGGGCGCCCTTGTACCGTTTACGTCCCTCCCCCACCAACCCTGGTAGCAGATTTCTTAGAACATCTTATCTCTGTACATCGTCACCACCCCAGACCGCCCGCTGCACCCTCCGCCCCGCAGACACCCCGCTCAGCCCGCTTTTGCCGCCCGAATCCCGCCCTCCAAAACTTTTCATTGTATTTTCCCCCGCCAAGTCTTATTATTAGTAATGTATTCTATGATTTTCAAATGACAAGGGGTATGAAATTATGTACACAAAGAAACCCACCGGCACCTCTCAGGGTGTCTACGAGAAATTAAAGGAACAGATTTTACATTTAGAACTGCCCCCCGGCTCCGCCATCAGCGAGATTGAAACCGCCGCAAAATACGAAATTTCCAGGACGCCGGTTCGTGACGCTTTTAAAATGTTAGAGAGCGAGGGACTTTTAGAAATCAAGCCTCATATAGGAACTTTTGTTTCCCTGATTGACCTGAATATGATTTCCGACATTTTATATACGAGAGAAGTGTTAGAACAGGCAGTGCTGAAGGATTTGTCCTTAAGCTATGACAAATCCCAGGAATTTAAGGTTCAGCTTCTTTTGCAGCAGCAGTGGGACTTGATTCACTCCGAACTCCCTGACGATGAACTGAGCCGTGCCTTCATTATCAGCGACAATAATTACCATAAAATGCTTTATACTATCGCCGGGAAGCAAAATGTGATGTCCTTCCTCACTTCCATCAACTCACAGTATGAGCGTTTCCGGACATTTTTAAACCTGGGAGGAAGAGAGGGCTTAGAACAGCTCTGCAAAGACCATGAGCATATCTGGAAATGTATTTCCGCACAGGATTTAGAGGGACTTTCCACTGCCATTTCCCACCATATCTATGACGGCTTTAATTCCAGCACGGAGGTTGTCAGCCAGCATCCGGAGTTTTTCCGTTCTCTGACCTGATGAAACCCCGGACTGCGGCATTCTGCACAGAATCGAAAAGGAGCTGTCGCACTACAGCCCCTTTTCATCAATATGCGCTAAGAAAACCTCACACAAAGGAATGCTTTCTTCCTGCTACATCTCCTTCTATCAGACCTCAGCTTAGAAAACGGAACGCTCAATTACATTTAACAGGTCTTCCTGTTCTCTCTCAAGCTCCGAAAGCCGACTGCTTAAGTCTCTGTGGTCACCCCTGCGCAAATCCGCCACCATACCGCTGGTTCTCACAAAAAGCGGCGAAAAGCCCAGCGTTCCGCAAAGTCCTTTTAAGGCGTGTATCTGCTCTAAAACCTCTTTGTAATCTTCTTTTTCTAAGGCTGCCTGTGCTTCCTTCACATGGGTGTCTTCCCGAAATCTTAGCAGATATTTCCGGTACAGTTCTTCTTTCCCCGCAAAATGCTGCAGTCCCGCTGCATAATCCACTCCTGCCTGTTCTAACGCTTCTCTGTTCATAAAGAATCCCGCTCTTTCATTTCTATTTTTGTCATCTACTTTGTATTTTGTACGAAAAACAGAACTGTGTCAATGGCTCCTTTGGTTTTTTAGCGTTATTTTACTATCATTAAACATACTTACCTCTGCTGTCACTTCCCAATAACCGCTATGACTGTTGCCAACACGATTAATCAAATTTTGTGTTTTCATTTTTCTTAAATAATACTTTACACGGTCCACAGTCCATCCAAGCTCTGCTGCATACTCTCTTTGTGACATTGAAGGATTGTTCTTTACAAGTAAAAGTATAGTTTTATCATCATCGGATAAGGTTTGTTCACTCTTTTGGGTAGTTTGGTGCGTTTGGGTAGTTTGGGTAGTCACACCATTGACACCAAACTCACTCTCTGCTCTCCGATACATATTTACTCTGAAATCTCCGTCAAAATCTATCAGTTCTGGTTTTGGTAAACCATATTCTTTGCACGCTTCAAATAATCTCGGTATTCCGGTTCCCCATTTCTCGATAATTTTCATATAAGCAAGTGCCCGTGCAATCGCAGGGTTTCTCGGTTTTGAGTAACCTTGCATCATTTTGGAAATCGTAACATTATTCAAAAGCATACCTGGAGAAGTCACTTCCAATCTATCATCAAACAGTGCAACCTGTATATTGCCCGGATCAAGGTAACTGCGATGTGCCACGGCATTTGCAATCATCTCACGGATACTTTCCGTAGGAAGCTCATATACATCCTGCCTATACATGCCCTTTATCGTCATACCCATGTTAATTTTTTCAAGAACATACTGATATGCTTGTTCCATCTGCTCCTGAATAGAACCCTCAAACTCTCTCCTGTCAACAAAATGCGCCCTGTTTGTTCCCTTAAATATTCCACACTGGATTACAGGTTGCTGCGGCATCTGTCCTGTCAAAAGTGCATAGGCATTGGTCGGATAAATCTTTCCTTCTTCTTCCTTTAGCACACCCCATGAAATCAAGACATTCTTGGTCACATCTTTAATTTTTGCTTTCTCACTCTCCTGCCATGTGTTTTTTATGGCAGTTTCTTTCATACTCTTACAAAGTTGTCCAATCTCATCGTCAGATACTGTCAAATTCCGGCATATCTCACAGTCAAAATACCGGTTCTGCCCTTCCAGAATCAATTCCTTTAGCATATATCCTTCCACATGTCTGGTCGTTCCGGATACACGGACATAGGTTCCCTCAGCCATTCCCTGTGACTTGATATAATAAGGACGCTGTGCACCCGGAAAAATTTCCACAACAATCACCGTCTTATCCCTAACCGTCTGTAACGCCACATCCGGTCTTATCATCGGTTCACAGGCATCGGAAATCGCATTAGTAATGGCATCTATGGTCTTATAGATATTATCAGCATCCATTCCTACAATCTCTAATGTCTTGTCATCAATTCCAAATATAATCTTTCCACCACTGCCGTTGGCAAAAGCCACCACTGTTTTCATGTATTTTTCGCTTTTATCCGGTACAGTTACCTTGTACTCGATATTCTTTGTTTCGCCGGAAAACAGCGTATCTTCTGCCATAGCGTTACCTCCTTAATTTTTTTACACGGTGTATCTCGTATTCTAATTGTTACATCACCGTTTCAAAAATCCTTTTCCTTCGTTTTTCGGTCAATCAATTTTACCACATACCCCGCCTAAAATCTATGAGAAGGCAGAATTTCTTTGGAAAGCAACAAATATTTTTATTTTCTTATTTCTTCATTTTCGGTTGGAAGATAATGCTGGCAATGTAGCCAAAAACCAGAGCCGCCGAGATACCCACCGCGCTGGCTTTAAAACCGCCCATAAAAATCCCCAAAAAGCCGTATTCATCCACTGCCTCTTTAACACCTTTCCAAAGCAGATTTCCAAAACCAAGCAGCGGTACACTTGCCCCCGCCCCCGCGAAATCCACAAAGGGCTGGTATATCTGCAGTGCGCCTAACAGCGCACCCAGGCAGACCAGTAATACCATGATTCTGCCGGGAAGCATTTTTGTTTTTTCCATTAAAATCTGAACCAGGGCGCAGATAAGACCGCCAATCCAGAAGGCATTTACATAATCCATCGTTCTTTCTCTCCTATCCAATCATCTACTCCGCCGTGCTGTTTCACCCCTGTCAAAATCAATTACGGGGGGGCTGGCTGCAAGCAGTCCCTCTGCCGTATCTGATTTTGGACGGCTCATTCAGGACGCATGTTCAATCACTACAGCGTGGGCGATTCCGGGGACATTTTTCCCTTCATTAAAAGACACAGTGGAGAGCAGCGCCCCAGTGGGTACAAATAAAATACGGTGCAGCTTTCTCTCTTCCACCTGTTTTAAAAAGTGGGCGCTTAGGGTCACTGCCGAACAGCCGCAGCCGGAACCTCCTGCCCCCGTTCCCTGGGCATCGGAATCGTAAATCTCTATGCCGCAGTCCGCATGAACGCCACTGATGTCATAGCCTCTGTGTTTTAACAAATCTATGAGTATCTCCTGCCCGATGGTTCCCAAATCCCCGGTGATAATTTTGTCATAATCGGAAGGCACCCTTCCGAAATCAGAAAGGTTCGCCGCTATGACATCCGCTGCCGCCGGAGCCATCGCCGCCCCCATATTCATCGAATCCTTAATTCCGTAATCTACAATTTTTCCGGTGGTGATTCCCGTGATTCTGGCTTTGCTCCGCTTTGTGCCAAGTACAAAGGCACCACTTCCTGTAACGGTCCAGGTAGCTGATAAGGGTCTTTGATTGGCATATTCCAGGGGAAAGCGAAACTGTT
>JAGAIK010000488.1 GCA_017626625.1 Roseburia sp. | reverse complement strand
TATAAGGTTTTGCAACAAAAAGATATGGGCTGCTGTAGAAGAAAGAGTTTCTGCAGCAGCTGTTTTCCATTAAATGGATAAAAAGTGAAAAAAATTTTAAATTAGATATTGCAATTTTAAAAAAATCCGATATAATAGTTTCATGTGGCGTGTTATAGAAGATATGCCGCATGGTTATGCCGATATGGCTCAGTTGGTAGAGCAACGCATTCGTAATGCGTAGGTCGTCGGTTCGAGTCCGACTATCGGCTTATAAAAGGTAGAACTCTCAATATTTCATTTACGAGGTATTCGGGAGTTTTATTTTTTATAAGGAGCAGTCCGCAGACAAAACGAAAAAGCGGACAAGTCTGCCCGGTTTGATACCAATTCAGAAACCGGACAAAATCACAGGAGGAAAACATTATGAAGAAAAAAGTAATGAGCTTACTGTTAGCAGCAGCAATGACAGCGTCTCTGTTCGCAGGCTGCGGCAATTCAGGCTACGGTGCAGCAGACAGTAACGGAACATCTGACGGTGCAGCAGAGAGCGGCACAGCTGACAATGCAGCAGAGAGCACCGAGAGCAGTGCGGCAGATGATACCGCAGCAGACGGTTACGAGTTAGCCCTTGTTATCGACGTGGGAACCATTGATGACAAATCCTTTAACCAGGGTTCCTGGGAAGGCATTCAGAAATACGCAGAGGAGAGCGGTGTTGCGTCAAAATATTACAAATCAGCAGAAGCAACCACAGACTCTTTCATGGAGACCATTGAATTAGCCATCGAGGGTGGTGCAAAAACAGTGGTTTGCCCCGGTTTCTTATTTGAAGAGCCGATTTACAATTTACAGACCCAGTATCCGGATGTTCACTTCATCTTAGTAGACGGTGAGCCGCATGATGCAGATAATAATTACAATACGACAGAAAATACCATGCCGATTCTTTATGAAGAGGATGAGGCAGGCTTCCTTGCAGGTTATGCAGCAGTAAAAGACGGTTACACCAAGCTTGGTTTTATGGGCGGTCTTGCTCTTCCGGCAGTTATCCGTTACGGTTACGGTTTCCTTGCAGGCGCTGACTACGCAGCAGAGGAGATGGGCATTGACGGTGTGGAAGTAACCTATTACTATACAGGTTCCTTTGATGCAACACCGGAGGCACAGACCATGGCAGCTTCCTGGTATCAGGCAGGAACTGAGGTTATCTTCGCCTGCGGCGGTTCTGTAGGAAACTCCGTTATGGCAGCGGCAGAAGCATCCGAGGGTGCAAAGGTAATCGGTGTTGACGTTGACCAGTCCTCTGAGTCAGAGACCGTTATCACCTCTGCGATGAAGATGTTATCCAACTCCGTATACGATGCAGTAAAATCTGTTTATGACGGTTCTTTCAAGGGCGGCGAGACAGCTATTTTTAACGCAGCAAACGACGGTGTGGGACTTCCGATGGATACCTCTAAATTTGAGACCTTCACACAGGCAGATTATGATACCATTTACGCAGCTATCGTTGCAGGCGACATCACCATTGACAACGATACCGACAAAGAAATCAGCGACCTTGGCTTAACCAAAGTAACAGTCACCGAGGTACAGTAAAGAATAACCGAGCACCGCTGAAGTGCGAGGTTATTCGCTACCCAAACGAAGCGAAGCGGAGTTCGGGTTTCCCGAAGGGACACCGCTAAAGTGTTCTTTCCGGAATAAAAATATTAAAAATTTATAAAGAGGGGTGCTTGTAACGGCACCCCTTTTATTGTAAAATAATAAATAATATTGGAGCGTTTTTTATGCAGTTTTCCGGTATAAAATAATTAGGAGAGGAACAAAACAGGGGGAATGCGAAAGAATGGAGACACAGATGGACTATATTATCGAAATGTTAGATATCACAAAGGAATTTCCGGGTATTATCGCAAATGACCACATTACACTCCAGATAAAAAAAGGAGAAATACATGCGCTGCTAGGGGAGAACGGCGCCGGAAAATCCACGCTGATGAGCGTGCTGTTCGGCTTATACCAGCCGGAGGGCGGATGTATTAAGGTGCGGGGAAAAGAAGTAAAGATTCATAACCCCTTAGACGCCAATGCGTTAGGCATTGGTATGGTACACCAGCATTTTAAACTGGTGCATAATTTTACCGTGCTGCAGAACATTGTATTAGGCAATGAGGATACAAAGCACGGACTTTTAGAAATGAAAAAAGCAAGAAAAAAGGTTGTGGAGCTGAGCCAGAAATACCATCTCTCCGTAGACCCGGATGCGGAAATACAGGATATTACCGTGGGAATGCAGCAGAGGGTTGAGATTTTAAAAATGCTTTACCGGGACAATGACATTCTGATTTTTGATGAGCCTACGGCAGTGCTGACGCCGCAGGAAATCGACGAATTGATGAATATTATGCGGGAACTGGTAAAAGAGGGCAAATCCATCATCTTTATTACCCATAAATTAAACGAAATCAAGGCGGTGGCAGACCGCTGCTCCGTTCTGCGCCGCGGAAAATATATTGGCACAGTAGATGTGGCGGATACCGACAAGGAGGCTCTCTCCGAAATGATGGTAGGTCATAAGGTCAGCCTTACGGTGGACAAGCAGGAGGCGAAGCCCACAGACGTTGTGCTGGAAGTGAAAAATCTGGTGGTGAAGGATAAGAAACAGGGGCATACGAAAGACATCATCAAAAATATCAGTTTCCAGGTGCGGAAGGGAGAGATTGTCTGTATTGCCGGTATCGACGGAAACGGGCAGACGGAGTTAGTGGAGGCTGTCACCGGAATGACAAAAGCGGACGAGGGAACCATCTCTGTGAAGGGAGAGGATGTAACGAAAAAATCCATCCGCTACCGGAATACCCACGGCATGTCCCATATCCCGGAGGACCGCCATAAACATGGTCTGGTATTAGATTATTCCTTAGAGGAAAATTTAGTATTGCAGGACTATTTTGAACCGAGATTTCAAAATCACGGATTTATCCGGCAGAATGAAGTGACGGCTTATGCAGAGGAATTGATTGAAAAATATGATATCCGAAGCGGGCAGGG
>JAGAIK010000487.1 GCA_017626625.1 Roseburia sp. | reverse complement strand
GTGACAGTTGGACAAACTGTCCGCTACGCCGCTACCCTAACCTCATCTGCCATCCCAATGTTACCGTGGAGGAAAGCCTTGACATCTACCGGCAGTCAAAGCTTTCTCTGAATATCATGTCATGGCATAAGGGCGGCTTTACGGAGCGCATGGCAAATATCATGCTGTCAGGCGCCGTATTAGTGACGGACGATACCTCCTATCTAAGGGACAGGTATAACGAAAATGATTTACTGGTGTTTCGCTTAGAGGAGCCGGAAAAACTGCCGACGCAGATGAAAATGCTCCTGTCTGAGGATGACTTACGGGAACGTATGGCACAAAACGGCATGAAAAAAACGGAAAACGCCCATACCTGGGAAAATCGGGCACAGGAGTTCTTAGAAATATTGCAGGCAAGGGCTTTTCCTGCGGAAACTACCGATTAAGTGGACAGAAAGTCACACGCCGCCCAAGCGGCAGAAGGAGAGAAACCTATGAAAAAAATCAGCGTCATCATACCCTGCCACAACGCCGTGAAATGGCTTCCAAAATGTTTTTTATCCCTTGTCTCACAGACCATCGAAATTTCCAATATAGAACTGATTTTTGTTGACGATGCTTCTGATGATGAAGGCGCAACCTGGGAAATGCTGCAGGAGTTTGAACGTGCCTACCCGGAAGATATCCTTATCCTCCATTTAGAAGAAAATATGCGGCAGGGCGGCGCGAGAAATGCTGCTTTCCCCTATGCCACAGGAGAATATCTTGCCTTTGTGGACGCCGATGATTTTGTGACGGAGGATTTCTTGGAAAAAACTTATAAAAAGGCAAAAGAAACCAACGCCGATATCCTGCAGTTTGAATATTTCTATTATACCGACAGGCTGGGGGCAGTTCCCACAAACCGCCGGATAACCCCCGCCGTATTTCAAATCCATACGCCGGAGGAACGAAAGACCTTTCTGCTCAGTGAAAAAATCACCTATGGCTGCTGGAATAAGCTGTACCGCAGAGAACTGGTACAGCAGGCAGGCGTCCAGTATGCAGAGCATGTGATTTATGAAGAGCCATTATTTGTTTATCCTTTATTGTTTTATGGGAACAAGTTTGTAATTACAGATGAAGTCTTCTATTTTTACCGCCAGAATGACGGCGGAACCATGCGCAGCGATATGAAACAGTTTGAAACCTTAAAAATGCACATGAGCGTGCAGCTTTCCCTCTGGCATTTTATGAAGCAAACCCCGTTTTTTACCGAATATTATGAGGAAATCAAACTTTACTTTCTGCACAGCTACTTCTATGAAACCTTGTATTTTGCTAGACAGAGAGACTTTTCTATCCCCTGGGAGCTTTATCTGGAACTGGAAACCACGGTGCGAAAAGAAGTACCCGGCTTTTCGACTTCCATATATGAAACCGTCATTCCCCTGCAAATGGAATTGTACCGGCTTGCCGAAAGCGGGATGGACAAAGAAACTCTCCAGGCATTCCTTGCTAAAATATAAACCTCTCTATGGTTCTTTCTTGTGCTTTTTCTTGTGTTATTGTATGATATATTTATGGAAAACCTCTGTTTCGAGGACTGTAAACTTATCATACAAGGAGATAAAGCCATGGAACCACTTGTCAGTATTGTTATTCCCTGTTACAACGAAGAAAACTCCATCGACCACCTATTAACTTCCCTTACCCGGCAAAATATTTGTGTCGAGCAATTAGAAATCATTCTTGTCAATGACGCTTCCACCGATTCCACTTATGAAAAAATGCTGGAATGGGAGAAGCATTATCCGGATTCTATTCTTGTGATTAACTGTGAAGAACATATGGGCGAAGCTAAGGCAAGAAGTCTTGGTATGCAGTATGCAAGGGGCGCTTATCTCTCCTTTACCGCTGAAACTGCCGGACACCATGCTTTCATCAGGCGTCACGAAAAAATTTCCCGCAATTTTTCCATGAATGTCTGCTTTGCCACCAACCGTAAGTATGTACCGGTATCCATGGTTATGCTCTACTCCCTTTTTTGTAATAATCCGGACGCCGATATCCATGTTTACGTCTTTCACTGTGAACTGACAGAAGAGGACCATAATGCATTTTCCCTTCTTGCAGCTTCCTGGTCGCAGCAGGTGACGCTGGTGGATGTACCTCCGCAGTTATTTGAGAAGCTGCCCACCACAGACTGTTGGAGCAAAGAAACCTATTTCCGGCTTTTAATGCCTGCCCTGCTGCCTTCAAATATTGAGCGTTTTCTCTACCTTGATGTAGATGTAATTATCAATAAATCCCTCCGGGAATTTTATATGATGAATTTCTCTGGAAACGACTGCATCGTATGCGAAGATATTCTAATGAACCGTGTCCATAAAAGTTATTATCTTGAAAACTTTGAAGATTTAAAAGACAGGAGCTTCACCTATTTTAACGCAGGCATCATGCTCTGGAACTTAAGGCAGGTACGGGAAAATTATCATATTACCACATACATACAAACACTTATAAAATATATGCCGGTTCTTGAATGCTTAGATCAGGATATCTTAAACGTTGTTCATTGTGGAAAAACCTTAACCGTACCCTGGCAGCAATATAATTTGCAGATTTCCATTGCTGCGCAGAAGCATTTCCCTGTCGACACTGTCAGGTCAATGTCCCATATCATTCATTTTTGCGGTCCAAAACCATGGGATCCCAATGTGAATTTTGAAGAATATTACCATATTAAGGATTCAAACTTTACAGAACTGGCTCAGATTTGGAAAAATTATGAGTATGCGCTTGAACAGGAGTACCATTTATGACTATTTTATATTACAGTTGGCAGGAAAATTCAACCACGGACATTTTAGAAGCCTTTCGTTCCCTGGGGCACGAAGTAAAACTCTATGTCCATGAACTCTCTCATTATTTTTCTTCTGCTTTTTCCTCCGAATTATCGGAAGAGCCGCAGACCTGCCACTATAATCTTATTTTTACCTTTAATTATATTTCTCAGATTTCAAACACGGCAGAGGTTTATGGGATTCCTTATTTCAGTTGGATTTTTGACTGTCCCAATATAGAGATTTATTCTAAGTCCCTGTCAAATTCCTGCAACTATATTTTTCTGTTTGATAAGGATATGTGTGAAACCGCAATGCGCAATCATCCAAAACATCTGTACCATTTACCGCTTGCCATCAATACCGACCGTTTAAACACTTTTTTACGCTTACCACACCAAAAAAAGGGATTTTTCCCGGAACACTATCTACATGATATCTCTTTTGTCGGTTCTCTCTACGACCGCACTATGTATAACCGCCTGGAACGTGCCGCCAGCCCTCATTTGAAAGGCTATCTTGACGGTATCATGGCTGCGCAGAAGAAAATACAGGGAGTGGAT
Organism: Roseburia sp.; assembly: GCA_017626625.1. Lineage (GTDB taxonomy): Bacteria > Bacillota > Clostridia > Lachnospirales > Lachnospiraceae > Roseburia. The sequence continues at coordinate 655 of JAGAIK010000487.1, read as the reverse complement.
TTGATTTCCGGCTTATTAACAGAAAAACGGGTAGCCGAAATCCGGCGTTTTCTGCCAATCCGCATCAATGCTGATTATTCCTGCACGGAAAAGGAACTTTATACCCATATGATTCAGAAAAAAATTACTTCGGAGGAACGCATTGAGGCAATCAACCTTCTAAGCAGCCTCACCCCTGTGGCGCTTTACACCGGTTCCGATGCCGCAGCATTCTGTCCCGGCGCCCTCTCCTTAGGCACGGTTTCCTATATCAGCCAGATGCCCCGGGTATTCCACCGTTCCAAAATCAACCTGAATATCTCGCTCCGCTCCATTACCTCCGGCATTCCGCTGCGTGCCATTGACATTTTAGCCTGCGGTGGATTTTTGCTGTCTAACTACCAGCCGGAGCTCTGTGAATTTTTTGTTCCGGGACAGGACTTTGTGTACTACGAGGATTTTACAGACCTGAAAGAAAAGGCTGCTTACTATTTAGAACATGATACGGAACGGGAGGAAATCGCCTACAACGGCTACCTGTCCGCCCAGAAGCAGTTTTCCTATTCCAGACAGGTTGCTAAAATGCTTGCTGTTCTGGAATAAGCTCCTTTTCTATCTCTCTTACCACAGTTCCAAAGCTTTGGCTGCTGTCAAGAAGCTGCTCTGCCCGCTCCTT
>JAGAIK010000486.1 GCA_017626625.1 Roseburia sp. | reverse complement strand
TTTGAGTTTCCCCATTTTTTACCCACTTGTTTTGACTTATCTAAAATAAAAAATGCAAAAACACTAAACCTTTGTTATAATTGAATCACCACAAAACAACGAAACAAAGGAGTGTTTTTGCATGGTTAATTATAGCAGACTTGGGTATGAAATTAAACGGGATTTTACAAACTTTTCTTTAAATATTTCAAAAGGTCTAAAGCGTCCGCAAGAAAAATTTGTACACCAGATGATTTATGGCATCCTTGCAGGAAATAAGCTGCACCTGAGCGAAATCGCTCGTTCTCTAAAAGAAGACATCACACTCAAGAAAACCATTGACAGATTGTCCAAAAATCTTGGTGTATTTAAGGATAGAGACACTATCATGCACAATTATATCTCTCTTGTAAAACGCCATATAAAAGAGGATTACGCTGTTATCATCATTGATAATTCAGACATTGCCAAACCTGCCAGTAAAAAGCTGGAAGCGCTTTCTGAAATACGGGACGGCAGTACTGGTGAAATTACACAGGGATACCTTACCATTGAAGCCGCAGTACTGTCTGAAAAAGGAAAGCAGCCTCTCCCGGTTTATGAAAAAGTGTTTTCAGCAGCAGAGAAGGGATTTATCAGCGAAACCCACGAAAACCTGTGCTGTCTGCAATCCCTTTCCGAAAATTTCAGTGAAAAATGTGTCCGCACCCTCGACCGCGGTTTTGATGCCAATGATTATTACCGCTATTTTTTAAAACGTAAGGAACGTTTTGTTATTCGCGCCAAAAAGAACCGGAATGTCATTTATAACGGAAAGACCTGCAACATCATGGATGTTGCAAACAAATACAAAGGGAGCTACCGCATGGATTTTAAAGATAAAAGCGGTAAAACTGTACAATGCAAAATGAGCTGCATCCCTGTAAGGCTCTGTGAGTTTCCGGCAAATGAGCTGGTGCTGACCGTGGTATATGGTTTCGGGGAGGAACCTATGCTGCTTCTTTCCAACCTGAAAATGCAGGAGAAAAAGAATCTGTGCCACATCATTACCAAAGTATATCTTCTCCGGTGGCGGATTGAGGAATATTTCAGATTTAAGAAACAGCAGTTTGAACTAGAAGATTTAAGAGTAATGTCATTACAATCCATCCGCAATCTAAATTTGTTAGCAACACTGGCTGTGGGCTATATTGGTCTGACCACGTCAGTGCATAAAGACAGTATTTTCCTTGCAGAGCTAAAGGAGTGCTCCAAACGGATTTACGGAATGCCGCAGTTTCTTTTCTATGCCATAGGGTATGCCATGGAACATGTCCTGTCCATGTGCCGTACTGGTATCAGCGGCTTTCTGCCACCAAAAGTCAAATCACAACAGATTACCTTGTTTGAATACTTTAAAATAGATGAATGCGGGATATGAGGATTTGAAAAATGGGGAAACTCAAATTACTTCTTATATTGACAAAAGACCCCGGGACAGAATCAGGCTGATAAAGGAGTACATCGAACCTGCATTTGACTGAGAGGCATTTCCTATTGCAGTTTGAGAATGCAATATTTATAATAACCATAAGAATGAGCCGGAGAACTTACATTCATAAATAGAGAAACTTCGCCATTCGCAGACTGTATAGACGGAAAGGATATATTTATGTTAATAGGAAATCATCTTTCTTCATCGAAAGGCTACCTTGCCATGGGAAAAATGGCAGTTTCTTTAGGAGCCAACACCTTCGCTTTTTTCACCAGAAATCCCCGGGGAGGAAAGGCAAAGGAGATTGACACGGGGGACGTGGAGCGGTTTTTGGAATTTGCAGAGGAGCATTCCTTTGGGAAACTGGTGGCACATGCGCCCTACACCATGAATCTCTGTGCGGCAAAGGAGGACGTGCGGAATTTTTCCAGGGAAGTGATTGCGGACGATTTAAAACGGATGGAGTACACGCCGGGAAATTATTATAATTTTCACCCCGGTTCCCATGTGGGACAGGGGGCGGAGGCAGGGATTGACCTCATTGCGGAGGTGTTAAACGAAGTGCTGACGCCGCAGCAGACTACCATCGTACTGCTTGAAACCATGGCGGGGAAGGGCAGTGAAATAGGAAGAAATTTTGAGGGACTGCGCCGGATTTTAGATATGGTTGCACTTCAGGAGAAAATGGGCGTCTGCTTTGACACCTGCCATGTCTGGGACGGCGGCTACGATATTGTGAACCATTTAGACGAGGTGCTAGAGGAATTTGACCGGGTGATTGGGTTAGACAGGCTTTATGCCGTGCATTTCAATGACAGTATGAATGAATGCGGCGCCCACAAGGACCGCCATGCCAGAATCGGGGAGGGGTGTATCGGACTTGCCGCAATGAAACGTGTGGCGACCCACCCGCTGCTTGCGGGAAAGCCCTTTATTTTAGAGACGCCCAATGATGATGCGGGCTATGCGAGGGAGATTGCCCTGGTTCAAAGCTGGTGACTAGCTTTTTGTCACTGCAAAATTGCAGCGTTTGTCTACAGGGATAGAGAAATAAATTGTGAAAAAATTTATTGCAATTACTCCTGCGCTATGCTATACTTCAAATCACATGAATGCGAAAATTGTTTTCATGCAAATATTTGCCCACCAATTAGTTGGTTAAGCCCATACGGACAGGCGGGGCAGCTGCCGATTGTGGCGTAAAGCCACGTTATTGATTGAGTTAAAAGCTCAAATTTTATAAGTTCTCAATAAGAGATATCACTTGTGAAACGGTCAATAAAGAGTAGGAATAGCAAATATTTGCTGGCGAAGGTGCCACACAGCTCTGAAAATAGTTTTTGCAGAATGTAGATAAGAGAAAAAATACATTTCGTATGGCTATATCGTATGATGGTTATGGAACAGGTGATAAAGGTCGCCTGTTCTTTTTTTGCGCACAGGCTTCGGGTTCCCCTTTGGGCGCCCGAAGTCACAGGGAAAAGGCTTCTCCTGTGCGGCAAAATAGTTCGAAGAATGCCCGCTTATGCAGCAGAGGGAAGAGCAGGAAAATAGCAGAAAATGGTAGGAAGTGAATGTGATGGAAAAAAATCCACAGATGCGTGCCCCGGTGTACGAGGCGCTAGAGCAGTTAAAGAAACGGAGGGTGGTTCCCTTTGATGTGCCGGGTCATAAAAGAGGGCGGGGCAATCCCGAACTGGTGGAGCTGTTGGGGGAAAAATGCGTCAGCCTAGACGTTAACTCCATGAAGCCTCTGGACAATCTCTGCCACCCGGTTTCCGTTATCAAGGAAGCCGAGGAACTGGCGGCGGAGGCGTTTCGTGCGGACCACGCCTTTTTCATGGTGGGAGGGACCACGTCGTCGGTTCAGAGTATGATTTTAGCCAGCTGTAAGGCGGGGGATAAGATTATTTTGCCGAGAAATGTACATAAAAGCGTGATTAATGCGTTAGTGCTCTGCGGAGCGGTTCCGGTCTATGTGAATCCGGAGGTGGATACGAAGCTTGGGATTTCCCTTGGAATGCAGATTTCCGAGGTGGAGAAAGCCATTCTGGAAAATCCCGGTGCGGTGGCGGTTTTTGTGAACAATCCTACTTATTACGGGATTTGTTCCGATTTGAAATCCATCGTAAAGCTGGCGCATGAACATGATATGCTGGTTTTAGTGGACGAGGCACACGGCACCCACCTTTATTTTGGGGAAAATCTTCCAATCTGTGCCATGGATGCCGGGGCGGATATGGCATCTGTCTCCATGCACAAGTCCGGCGGAAGCCTGACCCAGAGCTCCCTGCTTTTGACGGGAAAACATGTGAACTGGGAATATGTCAGCCAGATTATTAACCTGACCCAGACCACCAGCGCCTCTTACCTGCTGATGTCAAGCCTGGATATTTCCAGGAGAAATTTAGCGCTTCGGGGAAAAGAATCCTTCCGTAAAGTCAGTGAGATGGCGGAATATGCCAGGGCGGAGATTAACTCCATCGGTGGTTTTTATGCTTATGGAAAGGACATGATAAACGGAGGCAGCGTCTATGATTTTGATGTGACAAAGCTCTCGGTTTACACCAGAGATATCGGGTTAGCGGGGATTGAGGTCTACGATTTGCTGCGGGATGAATATGATATCCAGATTGAATTTGGGGATATTGCAAACATTCTCGCCTATATTTCCATCGGTGACAGGATACAGGATATCGAGCGGCTGGTGGGAGCATTGGCGGATATTAAACGCCTGTATTCCCAGGACCCGACGAAAATGTTAAATACAGAATATATAAATCCTACTGTGCTGATTTCTCCCCAGGCGGCATTTTATGCGGAGAAGAAATCTCTTCCGTTGCGGAAGACGGCGGGAAAAATCTGCGGGGAGTTTGTGATGTGCTATCCGCCGGGCATTCCCATTTTAGCTCCGGGGGAGATGATTACGCAGGAACTGATTGAGTACATCATTTATGCCAAGGAGAAGGGCTGTTCCATGCAGGGCACGGAGGATGCGGCGGTGGAGAACTTAAATGTGCTCTCAGATGAGCGGCAAATCCGGAAGTAACGGAGAATGGAGGGAGAAAATGGAACTTTGGTTTTCAGACTACCAGACGGAAAAGGTAAAGGTTTCCATCAAGGTGCAGAAGCAGCTATTCGGGCTGCAGACGGAATTTCAGCGGATTGACGTGTTTGATTCCGAGGAATTTGGCAGGTTTTTAAGCTCTGACGGCAGCATTGTGTTTTCGGAAAAGGACGAGTTTGTCTATGACGAAATGATTGTCCACGTGCCGATGGCGGTGCATCCCCATGTCAAAAAGGTGTTAGTCATTGGCGGCGGTGACGGCGGCGTGGCAAGGGAGCTTTCCTATTATGAGGAAATAGAGCAGATTGATGTGGTGGAGTCGGACCGGGTGTTTGTGGAGGTATGCAAGGAGTTTTTCCCGGACAATGCCAGGGGGCTTTCGGACGAGCGGGTGACGATTTACTACGAGGACGGGTTGAAATTCCTGCGGTTAAAGCATGATGAATATGATTTGATTATCAACGACGCCATAGACCCCCTGGGGCATACGGCGGGACTTTTTACCAAGGAATTTTACGGCAACTGTTACCGGGCGTTAAAGGATGACGGAATCATGGTATATCAGCATGGCAGTCCCTTTTATGATGAGGACGAGGAATCCTGCCGGGGAATGCACCGGAAGGCAAGCAACAGTTTTCCCATCAGCCGGGTATTCCAGGCACATATTCCAACCTGTTCCTCCGGTTACTGGCTCTTTGGGTTTGCTTCAAAGAAATATCACCCGTTGGAGGATTTGAATGCAAAGCGCTGGAAGGAGCGGAAGATTAAGACCTGGTATTACACCACCAATCTCCATAAGGGGGCATTTATGCTGCCGAAGTATGTGGAGGATATGTTAGAGGAAGAAGAAGGCAGAAAGCAGTGTGAGAAGAAGTCCTAAAATTGACGTTGCACCAATGGGCACAACGCCAAAGGACTTCTAAGTCTCACACGGAAGAATGCAAAAACGGCATTCTTCTTAAAAAATTTAAAAGCCGCAGCAGCGGCGGAAAGAGAGGAAACAATGGGAAGATTATTAATTATCGGCTGCGGCGGCGTGGCGGGCGTGGCGATTCACAAGTGCTGTCAGAACAGCAGGACGTTTCAGGAGATTTGCATTGCCAGCCGGACCAAGGCAAAGTGCGATGCGCTGAAGGAGAAGCTGGAAAAAAACACAGATACGGTGATTACCACGGCACAGGTAGATGCGGATAAGGTGGAAGAGCTGATTGCATTAATCAGGGACTATCAGCCGGATGCCGTGTTGAATGTAGCTTTGCCATATCAGGATTTAACAATTATGGATGCCTGCCTTGCCTGCAAGGTGGACTATATTGATACGGCAAACTATGAGCCGGAGGATACGGACGATAAAGAGTGGCGTGCCATTTATGAGAAACGCTGTAAGGAAGAGGGCTTTACGGCATATTTTGATTATTCCTGGCAGTGGGCTTACCGGGAGAGGTTTAAGGAAGCGGGAATTACCGCATTGTTGGGAAGCGGCTTTGACCCCGGTGTTACCAGTGTGTTTACGGCGTATGCGCTGAAGCATTACTTTGATGAAATTGAGTATATTGATATTTTAGACTGCAACGGAGGCGACCATGGTTATCCCTTCGCCACCAACTTTAACCCGGAAATTAATCTCCGTGAGGTATCTGCCAACGGCTCTTACTGGGAGAACGGTCACTGGGTGGAAACGAAGCCAATGGAAATTAAAAGAGAATATAATTTTCCACAGGTAGGCGAAAAGGATATGTATCTCCTGCACCATGAGGAAATCGAGTCCCTGGCAAAAATGTGCCGGGAGTGAAACGGATTCGTTTCTTTATGACCTTTGGACAGAGCTACCTGACCCACATGAAATGTCTGGAAAATGTGGGAATGCTGTCTACCTCTCCAATTCAGTTTGAGGGAAAAGAGATTGTGCCGATTCAGTTCTTAAAGGCATTGCTGCCGGACCCGGCATCTTTAGGACCGAGAACCGTGGGAAAAACCAACATTGGCTGTATTTTTACCGGAAAAAAAGACGGGAAAGAGAAAACCATCTATATTTATAACGTCTGCGACCATCAGGAGTGCTATAGAGAGGTGGGCTCCCAGGCAATTTCCTATACCACAGGCGTCCCAGCTATGATTGGGGCTGCTTTAGTGGTGGATAAGGTGTGGGACAAAGACGGCGTATTTAATATCGAAGAGTTTGACCCGGATCCCTTTATGGAGATGTTAAACCAGTATGGTCTGCCATGGATTGTGGACGAAAATCCGCAGACGGTAGAGTAGAAGCAGACAATACGTTGAAAGGAGCGGTACATGGACTGGCAGCAATTACCTACCCCATGCTATGTGGTGGATGGAAAGAAATTAAAAGAAAATTTAATTATACTGCAAAAACTGGAGCAGGACACCGGGTGTCATGTGCTTTTGGCGCAGAAAGCCTTTTCTATGTTTTCACTCTATCCTTTGATGGGAAAATACCTAAGCGGTACCACAGCCAGCGGACTGTTTGAGGCAAGGCTTGGGTATGAGGAAATGGGGAAGGAAAACCATGTGTTTGCCCCGGCGTATAAGGAAGCTGATATGAAGGAACTGGTAAAAATCTGCGACCATGTGATTTTTAACTCTATGGCTCAGTATGAGAAACACCGGGAGATTATTGCGGGGCACAATCGGAATATTAGTATCGGTATCCGCGTAAATCCGGAATGCTCCACCCAGGAGGGACATGCCATCTATGACCCCTGCGCACCGGGAAGCAGACTGGGGACCACCAGGGCGTTGTGGGATGCCCG